>NZ_DFTP01000015.1:5192-5730 GCF_002381585.1 Marinimicrobium sp. UBA4209 | reverse complement strand
TGCATGAACACCTTGGAGGCGCCATGACGACCTTTGGTCGGGTACTGGATAGTATCACCGTTCAGTTCAACGTCGATCATGTTACGGCGAGCGGCTTCCATTGCTTTCTGGATAGCAACCGGCACTTCACGTGCCTTACCGCGGCCAAAGCCGACCTTACCGTTACCGTCACCAACCACGGTCAGTGCGGTGAAGGCAAAGATACGACCACCTTTAACAGTCTTGGCAACACGATTGACCTGTACCAGCTTTTCCTGGAAGCCTTCGTTGTTGCCTTCTTCTTTCTTCGCGTATGCCATATCTTAACCCTTAGAATTCCAGTCCAGCTTCACGCGCAGCGTCAGCCAGGGCTTTTACGCGACCGTGGAACTTGAACCCACTACGGTCGAACGCCACCCGGGAGACACCGGCAGCTTTAGCGCGCTCTGCAATCAGAGCGCCGACAGCTTTCGCCGCCTCGCTGTTACCCGTTTTGCCTTGACGCAGATCTTTGTCCAACGTCGAGGCACTGGCCAATACGCGGCCGCCATCTTCTGCA
>NZ_DFTP01000015.1:4245-5051 GCF_002381585.1 Marinimicrobium sp. UBA4209 | reverse complement strand
CGGCGAACCTGTTCGCTTGCATAGCGGATGCCTTTACCCTTGTAGGGTTCGGGCTCACGCAATGCGCGAATCTCGGATGCCACCTGACCGAGCAGCTGCTTGTCAGCGCTCTTCAGCACAATTTCTGTCTGGGCCGGACATTCCGCCGTTACACCTTCCGGTAAGGTGTAATCGATCGGCTGAGAATAACCGACAGACAGGTTTACAGTTTTACCCGACGCCTTGGCACGATAACCAACGCCGACCAGTTGCAGCTTCTCTTCGAAGCCCTGATCTACGCCTTTTACCATGCTGCCGACCAGAGCACGCATGGTGCCTGCCAGCGCGCGGGACTGCTTGGCCCCATCACGAGCGGTGAACTTGAGCAGGTTTTCTTCCTGCTGGATTTCAACGCTGTCGTGAATTTCCAGAGCCAATGTACCTTTTCCGCCTTTAACGCTAAGACTCTGACCCTGAAGGGTGACCTTAACAGCGGACGGTACTTCAACCGGACTATTTGCAACTCGTGACATGACGACTTCCCGTTAAAATACTGTGCAGAGGACTTCACCACCGACGCCAGCGGCGCGAGCGGCACGATCAGTCATAACACCTTTACTGGTAGAAACGATGGCAACGCCCAGACCACCGCGCACGGTCGGAATGGACGACTTACCAGCATAACTGCGCAAGCCGGGGCGACTGACCCGATCCAGCTCAGCAATAACCGGCTTACCTTCAAAATATTTCAGCTCAATGGTCAGCTCGGGCTTGGCACCCTCGCTCACTGAGAAACTATCAACGTAGCCTTCTTCTGCCAGAACTTT
>NZ_DFTP01000015.1:3961-4168 GCF_002381585.1 Marinimicrobium sp. UBA4209 | reverse complement strand
GAGGCCTTCAGTTTGGAAGAGGGCATGGTGACATTCGACTTTCCCACCTGCTGGGCGTTTCGAATGCGAGTCAGCATATCGGCCAACGGATCTTGCATGCTCATCTGATTCTGCTCCTAATGTTAAGCCCTGGGCTTACCAGCTGGACTTGACCAAACCGGGAACGTCGCCCCGCATGGCAGCTTCACGCAGCTTGTGGCGGCACAA
>NZ_DFTP01000015.1:3156-3857 GCF_002381585.1 Marinimicrobium sp. UBA4209 | reverse complement strand
CCGAACTTGCGATACACACCGTGCGGACGGCCAGTTACGCGACAGCGACGACGCCCGCGGCTCGGGCTCGCATCGCGAGGCAGCTGCTGCAGTTTGATCTGCGCTTCCCAGACTTGCTCTTCGGAAGAAGCAGGGCTGGCAATAATCGCTTTCAGTTCCGCGCGCTTAGCGGCGTATTTGGCGACTGTGCGGGCACGTTTTACTTCGCGTGCAACCATTGATTTCTTAGCCATGACGCTACCCTTAACCTTTGAACGGGAAGTTGAACGCTTTCAACAGCGCGCGACCTTCCTCGTCGTTCCGTGCTGTCGTTGTGATACAAATATCCAGACCGCGGAGCTTATCGACCTTATCGTAGTCAATTTCCGGGAAGATAATCTGCTCGCCTACGCCCATGGAGAAGTTACCGCGGCCGTCAAATTGCTTCGGGCTGATACCCCGGAAGTCGCGAATGCGCGGAATAGCGATGCTGACCAGGCGATCCAGAAACTCATACATACGATCTTTACGCAGAGTTACTTTGCAGCCAATCGGCCAGCCATCACGGATTTTGAAACCCGCGATTGACTTACGTGCCTTGGTAATCACGACCTTCTGGCCGGCGATTTTTTCCAAGTCACCGATCGCATTCTCAAGCACTTTCTTGTCGCCCACAGCCTCACCGACACCCATGTTAATGGTGATCTTGGTGATGCGCGGAA
>NZ_DFTP01000015.1:1722-3039 GCF_002381585.1 Marinimicrobium sp. UBA4209 | reverse complement strand
GAAGCCAACACGATCCGCCTTCTGAGTCGCCGGATTGTAAATGGCAACGTTGGAGGCCTGGATCGAGGCTTCCTTCTCTACGATTCCGCCGGGCACGCCCATTTGCGGATTCGGTTTCTGGTGCTTCTTGATCATGTTAATACCAGACACGATCAGGCGGCCATCAGCCAACACACGGGTAACTTTCCCGCGCTTACCTTTGTCGCGACCAGCGATAACAATCACTTCGTCATCACGTTTAATCTTTCGCATTTGTCTGCCCTCAGCTCTCTGCCCGTACCAAGTGCTTACAGCACTTCCGGTGCGAGAGAAATGATTTTCATGAACTTCTCGCCACGCAACTCGCGAGTCACCGGCCCAAAGATACGAGTACCCACCGGAGCATCCTGGTTGTTCAGCAGCACAGCAGCGTTGTCGTCGAACTTGATCAACGAACCATCCTGGCGGCGAACACCTTTCTTGGTGCGCACTACCACCGCTTTCATCACCTGGCCTTTCTTCACCTTACCGCGAGGAATCGCTTCCTTCACAGTAACTTTGATGATGTCACCCACAGCGGCATAGCGCCGATGGGAGCCGCCAAGAACCTTGATGCACTGAACCCGACGAGCGCCGCTATTATCAGCTACATCTAAGTAGGTTTCTGTTTGAATCATCGTCCGTCTCCGAAACTATTAAGTCGCCTGAATCACTTAGATTTCAGTAGCGCGCTCTTCAATGTTCACTAAAGCCCATGATTTGGTCTTTGACAGCGGACGAGATTCAGCGATAGTCACCGTATCACCGATCTTGCAGTCATTGTTTTCATCATGCGCTTTCAGCTTTGATGACTTGCTCACATACTTGCCGTAAAGCGGATGCTTTACGCGACGCTCGATCAGCACTGTGATGGTTTTATCCATCTTGTCGCTAACAACCTTGCCGGTCAGTGTACGAGCCAGATTATCTGCCTGAGTCATCGTTAATTACCTGCCTTCTGTTTAAGCACCGTTTTAATTCGAGCAATATCGCGGCGAGTTTGCTTGAGCAGGTGAGTCTGACCCAGCTGGCCAGTAGCAGCCTGCATACGCAGCTTGAACTGCTCTTTCAATTGAGTCAGCAGTTCGCCGTTCAGCTCTTCAACGGATTTTTCCCGGAGTTCTGAAGCTTTCATCACATCACCGAACGTTTTACGAAAGTTGTTGTAATAGGCAACTTGGCTGCGGCCAACGCAAAGGCCTCTCGAGCCAGATCTTCACTGACGCCATCCATCTCATACAGGACTTTACCAGGACGGATCTGCGCGACCCAATATTCCACGTTACCCTTACCTTTACC
>NZ_DFTP01000015.1:1103-1674 GCF_002381585.1 Marinimicrobium sp. UBA4209 | reverse complement strand
CCACGTTACCCTTACCTTTACCCTGACGTACTTCCAGGGGCTTCTCGGTAATTGGTTTATCTGGAAACACACGAATCCAGATTTTACCGCCACGTTTAATGTGACGAGTCATCGCACGACGGGCCGCCTCAATTTGGCGAGCTGTAATGCGACCGCGACCAGTAGCTTTCAAGCCAAAATCACCAAAGCTTACTTTGGCGCCCCGATGGGCCAAGCCGCGGTTGCGGCCCTTCATTTGCTTGCGAAACTTCGTACGCTTTGGTTGCAGCATCTTGCGTACCCCTTACTTGGACTTAGAGCCTTTTTTCTTAGGTGCAGCTTCAGCTTCGTCGATATCGCCGATGACCTCACCCTTGAAAATCCAAACTTTCACACCGATGATGCCGTAGGTGGTTGACGCTTCGGCGGTTGCGTAATCGATGTTTGCACGCAATGTGTGCAACGGTACGCGGCCTTCACGATACCACTCACTACGAGCGATCTCGGCACCCCCCAGGCGGCCTCCCACCTGGATCTTGATACCTTCCGCACCCTGACGCATGGCGTTTTGCACGGCACGCTTCATGGCACG
>NZ_DFTP01000015.1:0-1048 GCF_002381585.1 Marinimicrobium sp. UBA4209 | reverse complement strand
TGCACGGCACGCTTCATGGCACGGCGGAACATCACGCGGCGCTCCAGCTGCTGAGCGACATTCTGGGCAACCAGTGAAGCATCCAGATCAGGCTTACGGATCTCTTCAATGTTGATGTGCACTGGCACACCCATGCGCTCGCTCACTTCTGCACGCAGACGATCCACGTCTTCGCCTTTCTTACCAATCACGATGCCCGGACGGGCAGTGTGAATGGTAATACGTGCGGTATTGGCGGGACGCTCAATGTCCACGCGGCTTACAGACGCGCTGGACAATTTGCCCTGAATGTAAGAACGCACTGCCAAATCATTGTTGAGTTTGTCTGCGTACTGATCGCTGCCGGCATACCACACTGAGGTATGCTTCTTGACGATACCCAGACGAATACCTGTCGGATTTACTTTCTGACCCATAACGCCTGCTCTCTTACTGGTCGGCTACTTTAACGGTGATATGACAAGTGCGCTTAAGAATGCGATCAGCACGACCTTTAGCGCGAGGCTTGATACGTTTCATGCTCAAACCTTCATCCACAAAAATCGTGGACACTTTCAGTTCATCGACGTCGGCGCCTTCGTTGTGTTCGGCATTCGCAATTGCGGACTCGAGCACCTTCTTGATAATCGCGGCGCCCTTTTTAGGGCTGAATGCCAGAAGGTCCAACGCCTCCTCTACACCTTTTCCGCGAATCTGATCGGCTACCAAGCGCGCTTTTTGCGCCGACAGACGAGCACCGCTGAGTTTTGCTGCTACTTCCATCGTGTTACCTCGTAGGCACTATTAGCGCTTAGCGCTTTTTCGCTTTTTTGTCTGCGACATGACCGCGATAGGTGCGGGTAGCCGCAAACTCGCCAAGTTTGTGTCCAACCATTTCTTCATTCACCAGGACGGGCACGTGCTGACGACCATTGTGTACTGCCAGCGTCAGACCAACCATTTCTGGCATGATCATTGAGCGCCGCGACCAGGTTTTGATTGGACGACGATCATTTTTTTCGATCGCTGTTTCGACCTTCTTAATGAGGTGAAGATCGATAAAAGGACC
>NZ_DFTP01000100.1:27649-28012 GCF_002381585.1 Marinimicrobium sp. UBA4209 | reverse complement strand
CCGGGTCGGCCGGAGCGCGCGCCAGCGGGGTCAGGCGGCGGTCATCGATCCGGCCTACTGGGAGCGCTACTATCTCAGCAGTCATTACGTGCACGATCGACAGACGGACTTTGAGATCGCCTACCCCCTGCGGCTGACCTCCCGCATCACCTACCCGGTGGAGGACGAACGGACCCCGGAACCGGTGGTCGACCAGCACGACCAGTCCCGCTTTGGTCACTTTCGCTCAAGGTCCCTCGCCGGCGCTGATGCGCTGACCCATCAGTTTGACTACCGACTCGAAGCCGGCCGCTTCTCGGCCAACGACTACCGCGACTTCCAGGCGTTTACCCTGAACGCCATCGACGCCCTCTCCCGCCCGGT
>NZ_DFTP01000100.1:17184-27540 GCF_002381585.1 Marinimicrobium sp. UBA4209 | reverse complement strand
CCCGCCCGGTGACCCGCAGTCGACACTCGGATCAGGCGACCCGCTAACTCAGGGGTCGTCTGACAGGCGCTGGCGGGCCCGGTCAATGTGCCGGCAGAACAGTTCGGCGCCATCCAGGATGCGCAGCGTGTGCCGCTGAATCAGATCCGGCGGCACAAAAAACAGGTTGTCCTGCTGTACCGCCGTCAACTCGGACCACGACGTCCACTCATCCAGCCAGTCCGGGCGCTCCTCTCCCATACCGCTGGCCACAATGACCTGGGGATCGCGCTCCAACACCGACTCCATATTGATGGTCGGTGCCAGAGGTTTGGCATCGGCGTAGACATTGCGTCCACCGCACAGGCGAATTACATCACTCACCAGGTGTTCGCCGTTAAGGGTCTGCAGGGGTTGATGCCAGACCTGATACAGCACGCTGACCGGTGTTCGCTCGCTGTATCGAGCCCGCAGCTCGGCCAATCGATTCAGGTGTCTCTGGGCGACCTGTTCAGCGCTATCCCCGGTTCCCGTGAGTGCGCCGATGGAGCGGACCGAGCGAGCCACATCCTCAAGGGTACGTGGCTCATCCACATACACGTTGATTCCAAGCCGCTCCAACTGCTGACGCAAGGTCCGACTGTTACCGGTGGCCCACATCAACACCAGATCGGGCTCCAGTGCCAAAACGGCCTCAACACTGACCGACTGGGCGCTCCCCAGGGGCGGCAACTTTTGGGCTTCCGGTGGATAGTCACTGTAATCCACCGCCGCCAATAATCGGTCACCCGCGCCGGCGCTGTAGACGTTCTCCACGATATGCGGTGCCAGCGCAATCAACCGCGTGGCCGGCTGCTCCAGAGTGATCTCCCGGCCCAGATCATCCGTTACCTGAATCTGGGCCAGTGCATGGAGTCCGAGGGATAAACCAAGCAGCAAAATAAACGCCGTCAAAAACCGACGAAACAAACCCTTACGTTTACCCATTGGCCAATACCACCGGTTTTCCCGTTTTCGGATGGGGAATCACCTCCACCTCCGTATCGAACAGATCCGCAATCAGCGCCGTATTCACAACCTCATCCGGCGAACCATAGGCCACCCGACCACCATCTTTGAGTGCCAGAAGATGATCGCTGTATGCGGCGGCCAGGCTGATATCGTGCACCACCATCACCACCCCGACCCCCCGATCGGCAAAGGCCCGCACCGCCTGCATCAACTGGCGCTGATGGCCCAGATCCAGTGCCGCCACCGGCTCATCAAGCAGCAGAAGCCTACCGGCGGCGGTATCCGGGCGCCAGATCTGGGCCATCACCCGGGCCAGTTGCACCCGCTGCTTTTCACCGCCCGACAAGGACGGATAGAGCCGCTCGGCCAGGTGCGTCACATCCAGCGCCGCCATGGCCTCCGCACACACCTGTTCATCGATAAGCACGCCGGTACTGTGGGGCGTGCGCCCCAGCGCCACCACCTCAGACACGGTAAACGGGAAGGCCAGCGGATTGGACTGGGTCAGCACCGCCAACGCCAGGGCCTTCTCGCCCGCGGGCCAGTGCGCCAGCACCCGATCGTTGAACCGGATTTCCCCCGCGCCCGGACTCAGGTCGCCACTGATGGCACGCAGCAGTGTGGTCTTACCCGCCCCGTTGGGCCCGATCAAAGCCAGAATTTCACCCGGCTGTACCGCCAGTGACACCGAGGAGACCAGTTCGCGCTCGTCAATACAGACACTCAGTTGATCGATGTGCAGTAATGACATGGACTAAGCCCCTTCAAAGCGGCGCTGGCGCAGCAGGGAAATGAAGAATGGCGCCCCCAACAGGGCCGTCACCAGGCCCACGGGCAATTCGGCCGGAGCCATCACGGTGCGAGCCGCCACATCCGCCAGCAACAGCAACACCGCGCCCCCCAGCGCCGACAGGGGCAACAGGTAGCGATGATCCGGCCCCACCCACAGCCGGATCATGTGCGGCACCACCAGCCCGACAAAGGCGATGCTGCCGGCCACCGCCACTGAGAGCCCGACCCCCGCCGCCACCAGAATGATCAACCGGGTTTTCAGCCGCTCGACATCCACCCCGAGGTGGCGGGCCTGAGACTCACCCAGAAGCAGCGTATTGAGCGCCCGCCCGAAGGACGGCAGAGCCAGCAGTGCCACGGTCAGAATACCGCCGGCCAGTAGCACTCGGGTCAGGTTGGCCCCTTCCAGGCCGCCCATCCGCCAGAGGCTGATCCGCCGGAGCATTTCGTTGTCCGCAAAGTACTCCAGCAGCCCTGTGGCGCTGGCAGATAGAGCGGACACCGCGATGCCCATCAGCAGCATGGTGGCCACGGAGGTGCCATTGATGCCGGTCGCCACCCGATAGACCAACCACACGGTAAGCAGCCCACCCAGAAACGCGCCTAGGGATACCAAGGACATACCGGCCACACCGGTTAGCACCCCACTCATCCCCGTGCCGAGCACAATCATCAGGCTAGCACCCACGGAGGCGCCGGCAGTCACACCGATCAGGGAGGGGTCCGCCAGTGGGTTGCGGAACAACCCCTGCAGGATAGCGCCGCACAGCGCCAGCAGAGCTCCCACCGACGCCGCCAGCAAAGCACGAGGCAGTCGGATTGCCTGCACAATCTGCGCGGTGTGCCCGGGCGCCTCCAGCCCCACCAGGGCCTTGAGGACATTGACCGCCCCCAGGTTCACCGAGCCCAGCCACAGCGAGAGCAGTGCGCTGACCACCAGCGCGCCCCCCAGGACAATCGTACCCTGACGGCGCCGGCTCTGGCGGGTGCGGGCGAGCACCACCACGGTCAGTAGTCCACGCCCCGACGGGCTTTGATCCCGGCGTTGAAGGCGTGCTTGATATCCTTCACTTCCGAGACGGTATCCATCAGTGCCTGCAGTTCAGCACCGCCACCCCGCCCGGTGACCACCACACTCTGATGAGCCGGCCGGTTCGCCAGGGCCGAGAGCACGGTGGCCTCATCCAGATAGTCAAAGGCCAGCATGTAGGTCAGCTCATCCAGCACCACCAGATCCAGCGCGGGGTCATTGAGCATCTCCGCCGCCTGGGCCCAGGTCCGTTCGGCGGCGGCAATGTCCCCACTGCGGTCCTGGGTATCCCAGGTAAATCCGGTGCCCATCTGGTAAAAGCGCACCTGGGGGAGCTGCTCTTTGAGGTAGATTTCCTCCCCGGAGAGCTGCTCGCCCTTGATGAACTGGACCACGCCCACCGTCTGGCCATAGCCCAGGGCACGCAGCACCATGCCGAAGGCCGAGCTGGATTTCCCCTTGCCGTTACCGGTCAACAGAATGGCCACACCGCGATCGGTATCCGCCTCAGCGATGCGGGCATCCACCCGGGATTTCTGTTTTACCATGGCGGCCTTGTGACGGGCCGCCTTGCGCTCTTCGTTCGTGTCACTCATGGAGTGTCCTGTCATTAGTGCCTAAAAGGTGAACTCTACACCGGCATAGCCGGCCGCGCCGCTGGTGTTGTAGTTGAGGGTTTCGACATAGTCCTCATCCAGCAGGTTTTCCGCGCGCACAAACACCACCATACCGTCAATGACCTGATAGCGCACATTGGCGTTGACCACCTGATAATCGTCCAACTCGGTGGTGCCCTCTTGCCGATCCCGGGATGTGCGCCAGTCCAGCGCCACCGTGAGTGCCTCCACCGGCGAGTAGCGCAGACCGACATTGGCCAGATGACGCGGCTGCAGTGAGCGAGGGTTGCCATCGCCGGCTTCGGTGTCGACGTAAGTGTAGTTACCCACCAGTTGCCACTGGTCGGCCAAAGGCACCTCGGAATTCAGCTCTACCCCTCGGGACTCACTGGTGACGCCATCTTGCAGATAACCGCTGTAGGCGATCATATCGAAAAAGATTTCGTCTTCGATTTTCTGATCAAACCAGACCGCTTCCAGGTGCAGGCCATTGCGTCCGAAATATTCGACACCCAGATCCAGACCTCGACTCTCTTCGGCGTCCAACGACGGCGGTGGAAGTTCCTGTGATCGGTTATAGTCGATTTCCGACAGGCTGGGTGCGCGGAACCCGGTACCCAAAGCCGATTTGAACTTCAGCTCACCACTGGACAGCGGCACCCGGTAAGCAGTGCTCAGACGATAGCTGGTGTGATTGCCAAAATCGTCATTATCATCCTGACGCACACCGGCGGTCACAAACCACTGTTGCTGATAAGCACCCTGATACTCGAGGTAGGCCCCGCGTTGCTCGCGCTCCAGGTCCATCACCTCATCGCGGCGATGCTCGGCGCCGTACACCAGGGTGTGAGAGTCGGCAAGATCCACTTTACCGTTCAGTTCCCACTTGGCGATTTTCCCTTCGGTTTGATAGGACACAGCGCCATCGGCGTAGTTGATCCGGTCCACATCGGTCTGAGAGTAAGCAAAGGTATTGGCGCCGCTCTGATTACGGTGGGTAATGCTGGCCCGCGCGTTGGTTTGCTCAAACTGATCAACGCAGTCTTGCGTCGCTACCGGGAAGCCGCAGTTATCAAATTCCGATGTGCCTTCGGTATCACGCACGACGATCTGCGCCCGCAAATCCCGATCCAGATTCCAACCACCGCGCGCGTGCAGCGTGGTGTTTTCGTAGCCATCGGCCTCCCCGGTGGGATCGTCGGATCGAGCGCTGAAACCCTCGGTATCGGCGCGCGCGGCCGAGAGATAAAAGTCGCCCTGCTCATTACCACCGCCCACATAACCGGAATAATTCCGGGTATCGTAGCGGCCGCCTTCACCACTCAGGCCCGACTGCATTCCGTCGTTGATATGATCGGTGGTGACGTTGAGTACACCGCCCGCATCCGCGCCGTACATCATGCCCTGTGGGCCACGAAGCAGCTCGACCCGGGCAACGTTGGCCGTCAACAGGTGATGGACCTGGCTGCTCGACTGAGGCCCCGTGGGGTCGGTGATATCCACCCCATCCACGCGCACCAACGTCCGGAAACCGGACTCACCGCGCACCCGCACCGAGCTGGCCTTGCCCGGTCCACCGGCATTGGTAATGGACACCGACGGCATGGTCCGCAGCGCGTCGGCCAGAGACTGTACGCCCAGGTTTTTCAGGTCCTGCTTGTCCAACACGGCGACCGAGCTACCCAATTGGCGCAGCGGTGTTTCGGTCCGGGAGGCGACCACCACCAGGGTTTCCAACGGTGAGTTGGCCGACGCCGGGTCAAAAGAGGCTTGGGATGATTGGGCCACGGCGAGCGCCGGGACCGAGGCAGCGAAGACCGCTGCACTGAGTACAGATGTTTTAAACACAGTAATCCCCTATGTTTGATCAAAGACAACATGGGGAGGGAGGAAACGCAAAGCGACGCGGCTGCGCGGGGCAGCACGTGAAGGATTGCCGGATGGTAGCCCTCCGCTCCATCATAGAACGCGACAGAGGGCCGGTATCGGGCTTACAGGGCCATGATTCACCCTGATCACCGTTGCGGGGGCAGCGCTGGATTGTCCAGACTTCCCGTTTAACCTGCTCAGCCTCGATAGGAGTCGGGGGCAGCAGGCACCCTGTGTCGAGGCGGCAATGTAGGGGAGCGCCGCGGGAAAGTCAACGACGCACAGGCGGTACCCCCAAGGAGGCAGGCTTGCCACTACTCCGTCAGTCGGGCATAGGCGCGGTAACGATCCCGAATGTGGCGCACATAACTCACCGGCTCATGGCCGCGCACAAAACCAAATCGGGCCTTCTGGTAATAGCGCGGTTGGGTGAGCAACAGCATGGCTTTTTCCACATGGCCAAACCACTGGTCCGGATCCCACCCCTGCTGGTCCGCCAAGCGGCGGGCGTCGCGCACATGTCCCACGCCGGCATTGTAAGCCGCCAGGGAAAACCACATCTGCTCGTCCACCGGTAGCCGCTCCGGGAACCGGTAGCGCAGCCAGTCCATGTATTTGACGCCGGCATGCACACTGACTTCCGGATCATCCAGGGGAGACAGCCCCAACTCATTGCCGGTACGGGGCATGACCTGCATCAGGCCCTTGGCGCCCACCCAGGACACGGCCGCCGGATCAAACCGACTCTCCTGATACATCTGCGCCAGGATCAGGCGCCAGTCAAAGCCATACTGCTCCGCGTAGGACCGGGCCAGTTCATCCCAGGGTGAAAGCGCCCCCGTTTCCGACACATCCACCCGTCCGGCCCGCTGCTCACGGATGCGGGCGTCGTCCTCGAAGTAACGTTTGTACAGAATGTTGTAATGCAGCCCACGGTATTCCTTTTTCCAGAACGCATTCACCGCCGCCAGCAACTCCGGATTCTCCGGGCGCACCGCCCAGCCCTGGTTGGTGGGGTCACCCAGGGGCAACAGACCCTGAATATCATCCCGCCAGGTCAGCTCCGACTGCAGAATATGGCTGTCGGCGATGGTCAGGTCATAGGTGCCATCGGCCACGCGCGCCAGAATATCCTCCGTTTCCATGGTGGAAGAGACCGGCGCGAGGGTCACATCCACCCCCCGCTCCCGGATTGACTCGGCTGTTGACCAATAGCTGCTGGATCGGCGCAGGTGCAGGGTACGGCCCGCCAGTTGTTTGAGCGAGTCAATGGCCGGCTCGTCCGCGCGTCCGACGAGCGTCTCGGTGGCGTAGTGGTAGGGACGGGAAAAGGCCACCCGATCCGCGCGCTCGTCCGTGCGCGTCATGAAGGCGGCAATCATATCCCCACGCCCCTCGTTGAGCATCGGGATCATCGCCTCGTCACTGTCGGCCACGACCATCTGCAGACGCACGCCCAGGCTGTCAGCAAAGCGCTTGGCCAGTTCGTACTCAAAACCGACCAACTCTCCCCGGTACAGATAGTAAGTAGCGCCGTTGTTCCGGGTAATCACCCGCAACACCTTGCGTTCCTTGATGCCCGCCAGATCGTCCGTATGCGCCCGGATATCGGTGCGTGTCAGGCGTTCGCGGGTCAGAAAGCGATTGAGTTCTTCAAGCAACGCGGTATTGGAGGGGCGAATCGCCCAGGCCAGCGGGCGTCGCTCCCCCAGGGTGAGCTGCACCTGTACATCGTCCCGGTAAGTACGGACCACGTCCATGACATTACTGTCCTGCAGCGCAAAATCGTACTCGCCCGCCACCAGGCCATCGAGCACCTCGTCACTGGTCATGGTCGAGGGCAGCGGCACTATTTCGATGTCCGGGTCGATATCCGGCACCTCGGCAAAATAGGTATCGGCCAACTCCCAGAAACTGGTATCGCGCATGACCCCGACCCGCCGGCCACTCAGGTCCGCGACCCCCTCGGGGGCGGGCTCTCCGCTGCGTCCCACCAGAACTTCCCGAGTCTGATCAACCCCCAGGGTAAAACCCACCTGCTCGGCCCGCTCGGGGGTCACCGTGAGGTTGGCCGCCACCATATCGCCCCGACCGGCCAACAGCTGCGCCAACAGGTCTCCGTACTCGGGAACCGAAATCACCACAGGCTCCAGCCCCTGTTCCCGGGCGAACCGCTTGGCCATCTCCCGCTCCACATCCAGCGGATAGCCGGCCCGCGGCAAATACTCATCCGCGGCCCGATGCACCAGAATCCGGAATTGCCCCCGGGATTTCAGCGCGTCGAGATCACCCGTCTCGACATAGCCATCTGGGGTATCGGGCACCTTTTCGCCCGCCGGGGAATTGTCACTCTCGGAGCCGTCCTGACTGCAACCGGCGATGGACAGACACATCAGTGACAAGCCCCACAGAAATGCGCGCATAGTGATCCTCTCAATCCGGTAGTGGGATTATTTGCTACAGTCTACTGTCTGAGCTTTCAGATTGCACAATCAGCACCCTCGGGACCCCCGGTCAGGGGCACAGCGGATAACATCGGAGTGAAAGGATCAAGCATGGATACTCAAGGGCAACGCCGGCGGGCGGCCAGACTCATCTCCCCTCTTATTTTTGGCCTTGGCCTGTTGGCGCTCACCGGCTGCCAGCCCGGCGGGCTGTGCGAAGACCAAACCCTGAGCGAACAGGAAACCGCCGCGCTGCTGCAATCGCTACCGCCACTGCCGGCCGCTTCCGGGCCCGCAAAAACCGATACCACGGCCGATACGCCCGCCCCACCGACCGGACCGACCGCCGAGCCCGCTTTCCCCAGGCCGAACGACCTGACACCGGACGAGAACCCTTCAGCTCCGCATTTGGTGCGCTATGCGCCGGAGGGTGACGTCGAGCGGGCCGCATTGGTCAGCCTCACGTTTTCCGAACCCATGGTGCCGCTCACCCGCCTGGAGCAGACGCTGGAAAAAGGCATTCCCCTTACCCTGACCCCCGAGGTTGAGGGGCAGTGGCGCTGGCTGGATACCCAAAGCCTGGTCTTCGAGCCCACCGGTGATGCCTTGCCCATGGCCACGGACTACACCGTGACCCTTGAGGAGGGTTTTACCTCTGCCGCTGGTGTCCCCCTGGCCACCACCGCGCAGTGGCAATTTGCCACTGCGCCGCTGGCGGTCACCAACTTTTACCCCGGCGACAACGCCGTCACTGGCAAGCAACCCGTTCTGGTCCTGATCTTCAACCAGGCCATCGACAAAAACCAATTGCTTGAGCATGTGAGCCTGAAAGATAAGCAACACACTCACGCACTGAAACGGGTCGACCCGGATACCCTGGCGCAGGACGAATACAAGGCATTGATTGACGACCTGCCGGCCGAACAGTGGCTGGCCCTGACACCCTCCGAACCACTCCCCTGGAATCAGACGTTTTCACTGACCTTGGCGCAAGGCACTCCGGCCAAGGCCGGCAACCGGCTGACCAAAGCCGACCAAGCCTTTTCCTTTCGCACCGCCGGCCCATTGCGGATCGAGCGTAATGACTGTGCCGAGCGCGAGTGCACACCCGATGAAGGGGTTTCGTTACAATTCAGCCATCGTCTTTCCGATGACTGGGACAAATCCCGGCTTGAGGTATCCCCCGACGTGGACGGGCTGGAGATTTCTCACTACGGCACTTATATCCAATTGCGCGGCTCTTTTCAGCCGGAGACCGAGTACACACTGACACTACCCACTGGCACGACAGACGAGTTTGGTCGGGCGCTGGAAGAAGACCTGGTCACGAAGGTCACTATCGCCTCCTACCCTCCGATGTTCACCCTGCCCGGTCAAGATTTGATTACCCTGCCCGGGGCCTTTGCCACGCTGCCCATCGTCAGCCGGAATATCCAGACACTGGACATTGAAGTCCGCCAGGTCACACCAGACGACTGGTCCGACTTCCAGCGCTACCGCCTGAACTACCGTCGAGCAGTTGATAAGGAAAAGCCGGAGAAGCCCGGCACGTTACTGGAAAACCACACCCTGACGTTAAATGCCGAAGCGAACACAATGACGGTCACACGCCTTTCGCTGGATCCGTGGTTGAACGAGGAGGGCTTTGGCCACCTGTTGGTTTTTGCGTCGTCACCTGAAATGGACAACAAAGACAATAGCCGATACCGCTATAACCAGGCCCAATTTGGCCAATGGCTGCAAGTCACCAATCTTGCAGTAAGCACCTACGCGGAACGCGATCGGGTCACCGCTTGGGTCACCGACCTGACCACGGGCACGCCCACTGCGGATGCGCGGGTACACGTCGGAGCGATCAGCGCATCAACCGATGACAATGGACTGGCTTCGTTGCCGTTATCGGACAGAGAAGAACATTCGTCGTTGATGGTTGAGAGCCAGTCCGATCAGGCTCTGTTTCAAGCACACAGCCTGTCGCCGCTTTACCGGGACGAATACAACTATTATCGCTACCCGACATTCACCTTCACCGACCGCCAACTCTATCAACCCGGCGAAACCGTCCACCTGAAAGGCCTTATCCGCGAGCGCGGTTTCGGCGTCGAGGGCGACCTGCACTACCCCAAGGATCTGACCCACCTGGAGTGGACGGCCTACGATGGTCAACGCAATGAACTCGACCAGGGGCGGCTATCCTTGAACGAGTCCGGCGCTTTTGACCTCTCTCTACCGCTGCCCAGCAGCGCCGCGTCCGGTTCGGCCGCAATTGAACTGCGCCTGTTCCGCGGTAAGAATGAAATAAATGAATATTTCGGTGGCCACAGCTTCCGCATCGAGACCTTCCGCCGCCCCGAATACAAGGTCGACCTGAATTTCAGCGCCGAACGCCCTATCGCACAAGCGCCCTTACAGGCCACGGCCCGGGCGAGCTACTATGCCGGTGGCCCACTGCCCAACGCTCCGGTGGAGTGGCAACTGACCCTGAATACGGCTCGCTATGCGCCGCCGGGTTGGTCCGATTACCATTTTGGTCGCGTCCCCCCAATGTGGGGGCACGGCTTTTGGCCCCAACCCGAGGAAGCCCGTTGGCAGCATCAGGCGTCGGGGCAAACCA
>NZ_DFTP01000100.1:0-17131 GCF_002381585.1 Marinimicrobium sp. UBA4209 | reverse complement strand
AGCATTGCCCCCAACAAGGCATTGGATTTTTCCGATCTGTTGTTTCCCCATACACTGGATGTGACCACGACCGTTACCGACGTCAATCGGCAACAGTGGAGCACCAACGACACTTTAGTTTTGCACCCGGGCAATCTCTACGTTGGGCTGCGTACCGAAAAGCGCTTCGCGCATACCGAAGACACCATCATCGTTCAGTGGGTGACGGTCGATATCGACGGCAACGCCGTGACCACGGATGCGCCCGACATCGAGGTGGAACGCCTGGCCTGGGAAGACGGCAACTGGCAGACACAGGACACCGTCAACTGCACGCCGTCAGATAAAAAACAGACCTGTGAATTCAGCCCCGCCGACAGCGGGCAGTATCGGATTTCCGCCACGGTGACGGACACCGAAGGCCGTCAAAGCCGCTCACAGATTCACCTTTGGGTCGCCGGCCCCATAAACGACATCGGGCCCACCTATGAGGAGCAACCGCGCGTCCAACTGATCCCCGATCAGGATGAATACGCCCCGGGTGATACCGCCAACGTTCAAATACAGACACCCTTCACCGAGGCGCACACACTGGTGACCGTGCAGCGCCAGGGGCTGGTCGAGGTGGACTATCACTACCTGGAGGACGGTACCCATACGCTGGAAGTACCCATCAAAGACAACTACCTGCCCCAGTTGGTGGTCACCGCCGAAGCGATTGGCGGAACACCTGCCGAGGGCCAATCATTGCCCCAGATAGCGGTCGGAGAATTGACACTGCCGGTCAGAAACACTCACCGTCAACTGAGCGTCGAGGTCACCCCGAGTGCGGAAGCCTTTAAACCCGGCGACCCGATTGAGGTGTCCACCCGGGTAACCGGCCCGCAGGGCGCGCCCGCGGCGGACGCAGAAGTGACGTTCTATGCGGTTGATCAGGCGGTATTGGATATGGCGGGCTACACCCTGCCCGACCCACTAACTGAAATGTATAGCGCAGCCATTAACGGTGTTTTTGAATACCGGTCGCGAGCGGAGATACCGCTAGTCCCAAAAGACGCGAACGACGGTCTAGTCGAAGAAGTCATGGTTTCGGGAGTACGCGCCATAGAAATGTCGATGGCCGTAGATCGCGGCCCCGGCGAAAGCGCAAACCCGACCGTCACACTGCGCCAGAACTTCAGTGCCCTGGCCACCTTTGAATCCACGGTTACCCTGGATTCAAAAGGCGAGGCAAATGTCTCCTTCACGCTACCGGACAACCTCACCCGCTATCGCATAATGGCGGTGGCCCACACCGAGCAGCAGTTCGGTGCAGGGGGTGCCCAGATAGACGTTGGCTTGCCCCTGATGGTCCGCCCTTCCCTGCCGCGCTTTCTGAACCTGGGCGACCGGGCCGAATTGCCCGTCGTGGTACAGAACACCACCGACCAGGCCATGACCGTTGAGCTCGCGCTGCGGGCCAGCAACCTGACACTGAGCGGCGCCCCCGGACGACGGCTGACCATTCCCGCCAACGACCGGCGCGAGGTCCGCTTCAGTGCTGAACCGATTCAGGTGGGTGAAGCCCGCGTGCAGGTGATCGTCCGCTCCGGCGAGCGACTGGATGCGGCCGAAGTCGCCGTTCCCGTTCAACGCCCCGCCACCGACGAAGCCTTTGCACAATACGGCAGCCTGACCGAGGGCAATAAATTTCTACAGATCGACGTCCCCGATAACGTCTATCCGGATTTTGGCGGCCTGAGCCTGACTACCAGCAGCACCCAGTTCCAATCCCTGCAGGACGCCTTCCTGTACCTGTACGACTACCCCTACGGCTGTGCCGAACAACTGGCCTCACGCCTGATGGCCATTGCCAGCCTGAATGAATTACTGGGCACATTCAATGCGGAAGGCTTACCGGATGAGGCGGCCATACAACAAAGTGTTGGCGACCTTCTGGGCCGATTGGAAGAGCTGCAGAATCGCGATGGCGGCTGGGGCTTCTGGATGCGCAATGAGACGTCTCAGGCGTATCTCTCAGTCCACGTCACACACGCCCTGTTGCGAGCCCGTGAGGCGGGCTACGAGGTTCCGGCCAGGGTTCTGGAGTCGGCGCTGAGCTATACCCGCTCCGTCGCCCAGCAACTCCCCAAATCCATGGCGGAAAAACCCGGCAATAGCGTGCTTGCCTACAGCATCTATGTGCAGGCCCTGGCGGGTGACTCAGTTGCCTCCGCTGCCATCGATCATTTCCGGCAGACGGAGAGCGAGCTGAGCCTTGAAGCCATGGGCTGGTTATTGAGCGCCACGGCCAACGAGCCGAGTGCGGAGCCGCTGCACGAAAACATCCTGCGCCGCCTGACCAATCAATTGCGAGAAACTGCGGCCACCGCCTCTTTTGTGGAAGACTATGCCGGTGGCGGGCACTGGGTGCTGCACGGCAGTCGACGCACCGACGCGGTGGTTCTGGACGCACTGCTAAGCGCCCGCCCGGACAGTGACCTGATCGAAAAACTCGCGCGCGGGTTGGTCAACCACCGCCGCAATGGCCACTGGGGCAACACTCAGGAAAACGTCTTCGTCCTGCTCGCCCTGAAACACTACTTCCAGGCCCGGGAAGCCGAAGTGCCCGACCTGACCGCTCGGGCCTGGCTGGGTGACCGCTACCTCGGTGAGCAATCCTTTCAGGGCCGGGGCGGCAAGCCCACCCGCACCGGGGTTTCAATGAGTGAACTGCAAAGCGGCGAACCCACAACCACTCTGGCACTACAACACGAGGGACAAGGTCGTCTCTACTACCGAATCGGAATGGAATACACCCCGGCGGATTTACAACTGGATGCCGCCCGACACGGGTTTCAGGTGGCGCGCCATTATGAAGCCGTCAATGATCCTGACGATGTCACACAGGCCGACGACGGCACCTGGCACATCAAAGCCGGCGCCGCCGTGCGTGTGACGCTCACCCTCACAGTTCCCGCCCGGCGCCACCACGTCGCCCTTACCGACCGCCTGCCGGCGGGCTTCGAAGCACTCAATCCCGCCCTGGAAACCAGTGCGCCGATCCGGGAGAACGAACGAGGAATCATGGGCAGCCGAATCCGACCCGGGCACTGGTACAACCACCAGCAACTGCGCGACGACCGCGCCGAAGCCTTCAGCACCCAACTGGAACCCGGCGTGTATCACTACGAATACACCGCGCTGGCCACCACGCCCGGTGAGTTCGTGGTACCACCGGCCAAAGCCGAAGAGATGTACCAACCGGAAACTTTCGGCCGCTCGGCCACAGAAACCGTCCGGGTGGTCGAAACACCATGATGGCCCGCAGAGCCCGTAGGTCGGATTAGCGCCCAGCGCGTAATCCGACAATCGCTGCCCCGCCTCCGACACACACGGAACCTGTTCTACCGGGATGTCGGATTACGCTTCGCTAATCCGACCTACTCGATTAGCTCATAGGCCTTTTCCAGGAACTGCGGGTACAGCTCCTCGCGCTCATACATATTTCGGTAAAAGAGCGCGATCATGTTCTTTTCCGGGTCGATAATATAGGCCGTACCCAAAAGTCCGCCCCAGGCGTAAGCGGAGTCGGATACCGCCGGTACCGGCTCCTTTTCATCGTTATACAGCTCAAAACCCAAGCCAAACTCAAACGGTCGGCTCGCCAGCGGCAGGCGATTTACCGTGGTCATCAGCTCCACGGTTTCCGGCTCAAGAATCCGCTGGCCGTTAAACTCGCCCTTGTTCAACAGCATCTGGCAGAACTTGGCGTAATCCTCGATCGGGCCATTCAGGCCAATGGCGCCCTCCGCATAGGTCTGCTGTTCGGTGACAGCACCCTTGATATACAACTCCGTACCCGGCACCAACTCACCGTCGATTGCACGGTAAGGTTTGACGAAGCGATCAAAATCTTCCGGTGCATGAAACCAGTCGGTATCGTCCATACCCAATGGGTCCAGCACGTTTTCCTTCACGTAGTCACGCAGCGGCTGCCCGGAAATCCGCTCAATCAGGTAACCCAGCATGTTGGTGCTCAGGTGATAGTGCCACTCCGCGCCGGGATCAAAGCCCAACGGGTACTCCGCCAATGCGAGCATTTCCTCTTCCAGATACTCTGCGCTGAAATCCCCACCGGAGGTATGCTGACCGATGGGTACGAAATCAGGCTCCTTTCCGCCAAAACCGAGAAACCCCATGGGCTCCCCACTGTGCTGCTTACGGAGCTCCCCCGCCAGATGGGCATCGAAACCCGCCGTATGCGCCATCAGATGCACAAAAGTCATCGGCGTCTCAACCGGGCGTGTCTCATAGCGACCGTCGTCGTGAAGCTCGGTAATGACCTGATCCGGAATACCCGGAAAATACTTAGAGACAGGATCATGGATATCCACCAGTCCCTTCTCCACCAGCGTCATAAACGCGACGGTCGTCACCGCCTTGGTCTGGGAGAAAAGCGCGTAGTAGTCATCCACACTGGCCGGCACGCCCGCCTCCATGTCCCTCCAGCCAAAGGCCTCGGAATACAGTACCTTCCCGTCCCGGGCGACGAACGCCGCCACACTGTTGGTTTTCTTCTCCTCCACAAAGGATTTCAGCAGCGCATCAATCTCTGCCGCCTTGGCCGGATCAGCGCCCACCCGAGCAATGTCCGAAGGGTACTCGAAGCCCTTTGAGGTCTCCGTGGTGGTACAGCCTGCCGCCAGCAACACCGGAACCAGCATCGCCCATCCAATCGTCATTATTTTTTTCATCCGTCGCTCCACTCTCTGTGTTAGACATAGGTCGTTTATGGTACCGTCATTATACGGTATACATCATACAAATCGTCACCCACGCTCAGCCACAGACAGGTTCTTACCATGAGCAACCACGACGACCACCTTATTGTTTACTACGACGGCGCCTGCCCCCGCTGCGTGGCCGACCGCCAGCGCTATGAGCGCCTGGCGGGTAGCGCCGGCGAAGCCGTCCAATGGGTCGATATAACCGGCCGCGATGACGAACTGAAACAGCGTGGAATAGACCCCGACAGGGCCCTGCGCGAACTGCATGTGCAAGATGGCGAGGGGCAGATACACCGGGAGCTGGATGCCTACATCCTGCTGATGCGAAAAACCCGTCTGTTGCGACCCGTAGCGTGGCTGATCGGCCTTCCCGGCATTCGCGGGTTATTATCCCGCAGCTATCACGCCTGGGTGGACCGTCGCTTGAGGAAAAGTGGTCGAGGCTAGCTTGCGGTTGGAAGCAACCCATTTCTCACCGACCAACCTCGACCCTTGTTATCAGTGAATTTCCGACCAACCTTCAACGGTTACACCGTTGTAGCAATCGTCGTCACCAAACGCAGTATCGGGAGTGACCAAGCCACCCCGCTTTATGTTCTTTATTGAATAAATGGCTCGCCATCCACAAGCACCTGTGGCGGCGGACAAATGGACAAACTCGACTTTGTCACCTTGCTCACTCATATACACGACGCCTCTGGCAAGATCGCCGGATTCTGTGGCCTCCGAACCTTCAGGTGGCTGCAGGATCAGTTTCTTAAACGTTGCGGCTTGAACATCAACGACGAACAGGTGAAACGCATCCTGATAGGCGCCGAACTCACAGGTCAGGCTTAGTAACCTCAAGCGCTCCTCAAGAGTAATCCAATGCTTTCGACGGGGCTCACTGCCCTGATTCTCGGTCTTGCAATCGGTAATGTCTAAAGATTTCAGCCAATCGCTATGGGTGTAAGATTCCCACCCCTCTGGCAGCGGCTGCACGAGGTCCTTCCTGTTACCCTCCTGCTGTTTCTTCGCATCGACAGTATCGGGATCACTTTCGGCTTCGGCCGAAGCCTCGCTGGTGTCGGCGCAAGCCGGAACAGACAGAGCCAACCAAAAAAGACCGAGGAGTCCAAGACTACGCATAGTGTGCAAACCTGTTGTTGGGCATCAATCGGAACAGTTTCTGTGCAGAGGAAGCAAAGAGCAGGTCCTCAAAATCCCTGGCATCCCGCGCGATTTCTTCAGCATGATCATTGCCATTGATGATTCAACTGCGAATGAATCAGTTGATTGAGTAAGTAGTCCGATTTCAACGACGTCCCAGGCTTCGATGGGTAGCTCGATTGATATTTATGAGCGTATCGGGATTTACCATACCCACCACAGATTTTTGATAAAGGGATATTTGACGCCCTGTGGCGGGACCATAGATCCCATCCGGCAGCAATGGTTCTTTACCCTGATACAAGTGCTTTGTGCCATTCAGCAAACGCTGGATAAGAAGCACATCAAGAGGAAGGTTAGCGCCGCCATTTCCGACGCTACGCTGTAAAGAGGAGAGATTTACCCTGTTAAACTGACTCGCGTAAGACACCTTACACCTCCTGTTTCCGTGGTCTCTTAAAATTCACTACAGAAAACCAGATCATCCCATAATCGGTTTCCTCGTCACGCAATTATAACGAGTTTAATACCGGTTTTTAGCCGAGTAGCCGGACTTTTGTCACAAAATCAGATAGTGCTGTTTAGGAACATCGATTGGTTGCGGCGGATGCGCGCTGTGCGCTTATCCGCCCTACGGGAAAAGCGCGACAGCACAAAGAAGACCAGAAACGAAAAAGCCCCTGATTCCTTTTGGGAATCAAGGGCTTAAACGATGGTATTTGGTCGGAACGGCAGGATTTGAACCTGCGACCCCCACACCCCCAGTGTGGTGCGCTACCAAACTGCGCTACGCTCCGATTTTGGCTGGCTGTGAGCGGTGCCGTTGGGGCTGTCCGTCACAGGGATGGGCATGATACCGCAAAATCGTGATTTTGCAAGTGCCTGATTTAGCGGGTTTTCAGCACTTCCAGGACTTCTTCCAGCTCGGCGATCATCTGGCCGACGAGTTGGCTGAACTGGCTGGCGTCCTGCTGGGCCGTCTCCCCTTCCATCTGCTGGCGGGCGCCGCCGATGGTGAAGCCCTGATCGTACAGCAGGGCCCGAATCTGGCGGATGGTGAGCACATCCTGGCGCTGATAGTACCGGCGGTTACCCCGACGCTTGACCGGCTTGAGCTGGGGGAATTCCTGCTCCCAGTAGCGCAGTACATGGGGTTTCACGGCGCAAAGCTCGCTGACCTCACCAATGGTGAAGTAGCGCTTGCCCGGAATGACCGGCAATTCGTCGTTATGGCTTGGTTCCAGCATAGGCTTCTACTTTGGCCTTGAGTTTTTGTCCTGGTCTGAAGGTGACCACCCGGCGGGCGCTGATGGGGATTTCTTCCCCGGTTTTCGGGTTGCGCCCCGGGCGCTGGCTTTTATCTCGCAGGTCAAAGTTACCAAATCCGGACAGTTTTACCTGTTCGTTGCTTTCCAGTGACCGCCGGATTTCCTCAAAAAACAGCTCCACGAGCTCTTTGGCCTCACGCTTGTTGAGGCCAAGCTCGTCGTAGAGTTTTTCGGCTAGATCGGCTTTTGTGAGAGCCCCGCCCGACATAGTTCTTATCCCTATCTGAGGGTGGCACCAAACTCCTCTTTCAAGCGTTCCACTACCCGCTCGACCGAGGCGTTGATCTCTTCCTCGTTAAGAGTGCGCGAAGCGTCCTGAAAGGTCAAGCCCAGAGCGACACTTTTTCTATGCGGATCAATACCTTTGCCCACATACACGTCAAAGACCTTTAAGTCTCGCAGTTGCTCACCGGCGTGGCTTTTGACGCAATCGAACAGGCTTTGGGCCGCCACGCCCCGGTCGACCAGCAGCGCCAGGTCCCGACGGACACTGGGGAAGCGGGACAGCGGCTCAAAGGCCGGCTTGCGGGCGGACTTGAGCGCCGACAGGGCCAGCTCGAACACAAATACCGCTCCAGGGATGTCCAGACCACGCTGGAGCTGCGGATGCAGGGTACCGATCACGCCCACCTGGGTCTCGCCCCGGTAAATGGCGGCGGACTGGCCCGGGTGCAGGGCCGGGTGGGCACCGGGCGCCATGCGGAACTCGTCACCGGCACCAGTGAGTGCCAGCACTGCTTCCAGGTCACCTTTGAGGTCGTAGAAGTCCACGGGCTCTTTGGCGTTGGCCCAGCCCTCGGGCTGACGACTGCCATAGATCAGGCCGGCCAGCATGGGCTCCTGACGCAGCTTACCGTCTGCACCGGGGACAAACCGCTGCCCGCTCTCAAACAGTCGCACACGCTCCTGCTGGCGGTTCAGGTTGTGCTGAAGAGTGGACACCAACCCGGGCAACAGGGTCGGGCGCATGACCGCCATATCAGCGCTGATGGGATTGCGTAGGGCGACGGGCTCGATATCCGGCGCAAACTGCCGGGACAGTTTGGGCTCAATGAAGCTGTAGGTGATCGTCTCCTGATAATCCCGCGCCACCAGTTCCCGGCGAATACGCTCCAGGGACAGGCGCCCTTCCGGACGGGCCGGAACGCTCATGGCCGCGGCCAGACTGCGGGTCGGCAGGCGGTTGTAGCCGTAAATTCGGGCCAGCTCTTCGAGCAAGTCCGCCTCGATGGCCAGATCGAATCGGTAGCTGGGCACCGCAAAGGTCCAGCCGGCATCGGTCTGTTCGGTCAGGGTCAGCCCCAGACCGGTCAGGATAGCTTCCACGTCTTCATCCGGCAATTCCAAACCCAGACCACTGGTCACGCGCTCGCGACGCAGACTGACGGTGCGATCGCCCGGCAGGTGGTACTCATCCCAGGCCTTGACCAGCGGGCCGGGCTCACCACCCACCACACTCAGCAGCAGCTCGGTGGCACGTTCCATGGCCTGTTCTTGCAGCTGGTAGTCCACACCGCGCTCAAAGCGGTGGGAAGAATCGGTATGCAGACCATAGCTGCGGGCTTTACCGGCGATGGCGACAGGATTGAAAAAGGCGCTTTCCAGGAAAATGTCCCGGGTTTCGGGGCCGACCGCGCTATCGCGACCGCCCATGATGCCCGCCATGGCCAGGGGTTTGTCCTGGTCGGCGATCACCAGAGTGCCCTCGGTCAGGGTCACTTCCTGATCGTCCAGCAGGACAAGTTTTTCACCCGCCTCGGCCAGGCGTACGTCGATACCGCCGCTGAGCTTGGCGAGGTCGAACGCATGCATGGGCTGGCCCAGCTCCAGCAGCACGTAGTTGGTGACATCCACCACCGCATCGACGCTGCGCAGACCGGCGCGGCGCAGCTTCTCCTGCAGCCACAGGGGGCTGGGGCGACTGATATCAATGTTCCGGACCACGCGACCGACATAGCGGCTGCAGCCTTCCGGCGCGCTGAGGGTCACCGGCCGGGTCTCGTCGTTGACCGGTTTGACCGGAACGATCTCGGGCTCATTGACCGACAGGCGATTGAGAACGCCCACTTCCCGGGCAATGCCCTTGATGCTCAGGCAGTCGCTGCGGTTCGGAGTCAGATCGACTTCGATGATCTGGTCGTTCAGGCCCAGATACTCGCGCAGGTCGGTGCCGGTGGGCGCATCGACGGGCAGCTCCCACAGGCCGTCGTCATCATCGCCGGCTTCCAGCTCGGTCTGGGCGCAGAGCATGCCAAAGGACTCTACACCGCGCAGCTTGGCTTTCTTGATTTTGAAGTCGCCGGGGAGCTTGGCGCCGACGGTCGCGAACGGCACCTTGATGCCTTCACGGGCGTTGGGCGCACCGCACACCACCTGCCGGAGTTCATCGCCCTCGCCCGCCACTTTACACACGCGCAACTTGTCCGCGTCCGGGTGCTGTTCGACCGAGACGATTTCGCCAACCACCACGCCGGTGAATTCGCCCGCAACCGGGTCAACAGCATCCACTTCCAGGCCCGCCATGGTGATCTGAGCGGCCAGTTCATCGGTGGTGATGGCCGGGTTTACCCACTCCCGCAACCAGGATTCACTTACTTTCATAATCGGACTCTTAAAACTGTTTCAGGAAACGCAGGTCGTTTTCGAAGAACAGGCGCAGATCGTTCACGCCGTAGCGGAGCATCGCCATGCGCTCCACCCCGAGCCCAAAGGCGAAGCCACTGTAGACTTCGGGATCGACGCCAGAGGCGCTGAGAACGTTGGGGTGCACCATGCCGCAGCCCATGATTTCAATCCAGCCGGACTGCTTGCACACCCGACACCCCTTGCCGCCGCAATGGGTACAACCGATGTCCACTTCTGCCGAGGGCTCGGTAAACGGGAAATAAGACGGACGAAAGCGCACGGGCACATCGGCCTCGAAAAACGACTTCAGGAATTCGTCCACTGTGCCTTTCAGGTCGGCAAAGCTGATGCCCTTGTCCACCACCAGGCCTTCAATCTGATGGAACATGGGGGTATGGGTCAGATCCGAGTCACAGCGGTATACCCGTCCCGGGCAGATGATGCGAATGGGCGGCTTCTGGTTTTCCATGGTGCGCACCTGCACGGGTGAAGTATGGGTGCGCAGCACGTGGGTATCGTCCACGTAAAAGGTGTCGTGCATCGCCCGCGCGGGGTGATGGGACGGAATATTCAGGGCTTCGAAGTTGTGATAGTCATCTTCGATTTCCGGGCCCTCTTCCACGGTGTAACCCACCGCGGCAAAAATGGCTTCGATGCGCTCAAGCGTGCGAGTGACCGGGTGCAGGCCACCGGTCTGGTTGGCGCGGCCCGGCAGGGTCACATCCAGGGTCTCGGCGGCGAGCTGAGCATCGATGGCCGCTTTTTCCAACGCCGCCTTGCGCTCGTTCAGCGCGTCCTGAACCTGATTCTTGGCTTCGTTGATTTTCGCCCCGGCCGCAGGCCGCTCTTCAGCGGACAGCTTACCCAGGCTTTTCATCTGGGCACTGATACTGCCTTTCTTGCCCAGATACTCGACCCGGACCTTGTCCAGGCTGGCCAGGTCATCGGCGTCTTGTACCTGCTTGAGCGCCGCTTCGGTCAGCGCATTGAGATTTTCCATCAGTCAAAACCCAAATTCTTTGGTTTATTCAATAAAAAAGGGGAACTGAAACCAGTCCCCCCTCTTATCGCGCTCATTCAGACACGTTACCGTGTCAGACGTTGTTGACGATTAAGCAGCCAGAGCTGATTTAGCCTGTGCAACAACGACGGCAAACGCCGCTTTGTCGTGAACGGCCAGATCGGCCAGTACGCGACGGTCGAGAACGATGTTGGCTTTCTTCAAGCCGGCGATCAATTTGCTGTAAGTCAGACCTTCAGCGCGGGACTGGGCGTTGATACGCGCGATCCACAGCTGACGGAAGTTACGCTTCTTGTTGCGACGGTCGCGATAAGCGTACTGACCGGCCTTGATAACCGCTTGTTTGGCTACGCGGAATACCCGTGAACGGGCTCCATAATAACCTTTTGCAGCCTTAAGAACTTTCTTGTGACGACGGCGTGCTTCCACACCACGTTTTACTCGAGCCATTATTTACTCCTCAAAAAATTTCCGGTTGCAACCGATCAGTTGGAACGCAACATGCGCTTGACGGCCGGGACATCAGCTGCATTCAGCATGCTGGTGCCACGCAGCTGACGCTTGCGCTTGGTGGTCATTTTGGTGAGGATGTGGCTTTTGAAAGCGTGCTTGTGCTTAAAACCAGCCGCGGTCTTCTTGAAGCGCTTGGCGGCGCCACTGTGTACTTTAGCTTTTGTTGCCATGGGATAAAAACTCCGCATTCATAGGTAAATAAACAGTAACTCAGGCAGCTAAAAAGCCCAGCTACTTCTTCTTTTTCGGGGCGATCACCATGGTGAGCTGCCGGCCTTCCATCTTCGGCTTCTGCTCGACGGTGCCCAGCTCAATCAGGTCCTGTTCGATGCGATGCATGACATCCATCCCCAGTTCCTGGTGAGCCATTTCCCGGCCGCGGAACCGTAAGGTTACCTTGGCCTTGTCCCCGTTCTCCAGGAAACGCACGAGGTTGCGTAGTTTGACCTCGTAGTCCCCTTCCTCCGTCCCTGGACGGAATTTCATTTCTTTGATCTGCTGCTGCTTCTGCTTCTTCTTGGCAGCCGCCTTGGTCTTCTTGATTTCAAACAGGTGCTTCCCGTAATCCATCACCTTACAGACGATGGGGTCGCTATCGGGCGATATTTCCACCAGATCCAGGTCCGCGGATTGTGCCGCCTCGAGCGCGTCGGCCAAGGGTACAACACCGATTTGGTCGCCATTGGGGCCGATCAGGCGCACCTCACTGGCTTCAATTTGATCGTTAATCCGAGCTTTTTTGGACTTGCCTTTAGGCGCTGGTCGTTTGATAGCTGTTATCTCCTGTTTGTTGAAAATCTGAGCTGGCCCGTCCGTCTGCAACGAGCGGGCCTGGGCCCTGCCGTTACTGGGACTGACTCCGTCCGCGCTGGGCCACATCGGCCGCCAGGCGTTCGGCGAAGTCTTCCACGCTCATTACCCCCAGGTCTTCGCCCCCGCGCGTGCGCACGGCGAGAGCCCCGGATTCCATCTCCTTGTCGCCGATCACGAGCAAATAGGGAATCCGCTGAAGGGTGTGCTCGCGGATTTTAAAGCCGATCTTCTCGTTTCTCAAGTCCGAAATGACCCTAAACCCTTTATCTCGCAAGGTTTTTTCCACTTTTTGGGCATATTCGGCCTGATTGTCGGTAATATTCATCACCACCGCCTGCTCTGGCGCCAGCCAGGCGGGGAAAATTCCCTCGTAATGTTCGATCAGAATACCGATAAAACGCTCAAAAGACCCCAAAATGGCCCGGTGGAGCATGACCGGCACCTGACGGGAGCCATCTTCGGCCACATATTGGGCGTCCAGACGGCCCGGCATGGAGAAATCCACCTGAATGGTACCCAGCTGCCAGACCCGGCCAATGCAGTCTTTCAGGGAGAATTCGATCTTGGGTCCGTAGAAGGCGCCCTCCCCCGGCAACTCTTCCCAATCCAGCCCCTTCGCGTTCAGGGCCTCGGCCAGAGCCTGCTCGGCCTTGTCCCAGCTCTCGTCACTGCCAACCCGCTCTTCCGGGCGGGTGGACAGGCGGTAGATGATCTCGTCAAAGCCGAAATCCCGATAAACCTCGTGCAGGAAGTCGATAAAATCCGACACTTCCGGCTGAATCTGATTCTCGGTGCAGAAAATGTGGGCATCGTCCTGGGTAAAACCGCGCACCCGCATGATGCCGTGCAGGGAGCCGGAGGGCTCATTGCGGTGACAGGAGCCGAATTCCGCCAGGCGCAAGGGCAGATCACGGTAGCTTTTCAGGCCCTGATTGAACACCTGCACATGGCAGGGGCAGTTCATGGGCTTGACGGCGAAATCCCGATCTTCGGACTTGAGGGTGAACATGCCATCCCCAAACTTGTCCGCGTGGCCGGATTTCTGCCACAGGGTCATGTCCACCACCTGCGGGGTGCGGATTTCCTGGTAGTCATGGCGATGCTGCATGTCGCGCATGTAGTTTTCCAGGGTCTTGTAGATGGTCCAGCCCTTGGGGTGCCAGAACACCATGCCCGGCGCCTCTTCCTGGGTGTGGAACAGGTTGTGCTTTTTGGCCAGCTTGCGGTGGTCGCGCTTTTCCGCCTCTTCCAGGCGCTGGATATAGGCCTTGAGCGCCTTTTTGTCGTTCCAGGCGGTACCGTAGATGCGCTGCAGCTGCTTGTTGCTGGAGTCGCCCCGCCAGTAGGCACCGGACACCCGCATCAGCTTGAAGTAGCGCATCACGCGGGTGTTAGGCACGTGAGGGCCGCGGCACATGTCGACGTATTCTTCGTGGTGATACAGACCGACCGCCTTTTCACCGGCGGCGATCAGGTCATCGACCAGCTCGACTTTGAAATCTTCTCCCCGGTCGGCGAACACTTCACGGGCCCGCTCGATCGGTGTCATCTCTTTGATGACGTCGTAATCTTTCTTGATCAGCTCCTGAACGCGCTTCTCGATGGCCTCCATCTCCTCGGTGGTAATGGGGTGCGGCGCGTCGATGTCGTAATAGAAGCCGTCTTCAATCACCGGACCGATGGCCATTTTGGCCTCCGGGATCAGTTGTTTGACGGCGTGACCCACCAGGTGGGCGAAGGAGTGCCGAATGACTTCGAGCCCTTCCGGGTCGCGGCCGGTGATCAGGGTAATCTCGGCGTCGTCCTCGATCAGCTCGCAGGCGTCAACCAGCTTGCCGTTGATACGGCCGCACACGGTGGCCTTGGCCAGGCCGGGGCCGATATCTTCAGCCACTTGCATCAAAGTGACCGGCTGGGAAAATTCGCGTTTTGAACCGTCGGGCAGTGTAATGACAGGCATGGTGTATCCTTGATGTCAGTGGTGACCCCTACCAAAGGCCACGTGCGTTTTGACTCCGGCGCGGCAGGCCGGAACGGCGTAAACCCGCCATTATAGAGAGGTAGTAAGCGGCATGGCAAATTACTGGTTGTTTAAGTCGGAACCGGATGAGTACGGTATTGAGGATTTGCGCAAGGAGCGGGACGGTGTGGGCCGCTGGAACGGGATTCGCAATTATCAGGCGCGCAATTTTCTGCGCGATGAGGTGGCGGTCGGTGACGGTGTGTTGATTTATCACAGTCAGTGCAAGGTGCCGGGTGTGGCGGGCACGGCCAAGGTGGTGAAGGCGGCCTATCCGGACCCGGCGCAGTTTGATTCGGCGAGTGATTATTTTGATCCGAAGGCGACGAGGGAGACTCCGCGCTGGTTTTGTGTGGATATTCAGTTTGATTCGGCGTTTGATGAGGTGGTGCCGTTGAAGGCGATCAAGCAGCAGGAGCCGTTGGGTGAGATGGTGCTGTTAAAGCAGGGCCGCCTGTCGATTCAGCCAGTCACCTCGAAAGAATGGCATTACATTCTGACGATGGCTTCCTGATATTTGGTGGTTACTGTGCGGTCCGGGTCGTCGAGGGGTAAACCGATCTGAGACCCGCCGTAAACCCATCCATGGGGGCTTCTCATCGGCATCCATGCCTCAGAGAGTCTCAGATCGGTTTACCCCTCGACGCCCCTCAGTGCCACATTCACCCCAGTTTGCGTAGGTTACGTAGGGCGGATAAGCGCGAAGCGCGCATCCGCCGCAAATACACGTGATGCCTCAAAGACAGGCGTAGGGTGGATCGGTCCGACGATTCGGAGGGGCGAAGCCCCGTCATCCACAAAAAATCACAAACCTTACTCTGTGGGAATTACATCAAACGTCGCCGCTTTACGCTCAGACGCCGAGCCCGGCTGCCCCAAGGTCAACACACCGCCATTCACCATCAGGTAATGTTCACGATTCTCCAGCGAACGGAAGGACGCACCCTCTCCCACCAGACCATCAACCCGCTCAAAGGTCGCCGCACGAGCGAATTCGTCGGTACCGTCGTGCTCAACAATGGCGACATCGCCGTCTTGCGCCACCAGGTAGTAGCCCATCCGGGTTTCGGGCTGGAAGGAGACGGTGTTGCCGCCCTGCTCTACCAGGGGTTCGACATGCCACTTGTACTGCCAGTGATCGGCGGCGTTCAGTTCGGCCAGGGTGGTTTCTTCGCCATCGCCATAGCGCACGTATTCATCGGTATCCGCATGGCTCTGCAGCGCCTGGGCCGCGTGGGTGATGCCCGAGGCGGTGGGGGTCAGTTTCTTGATGGTGCCGTCGGCGTTGTACTCCAGGAATTCCATGGAGACGGAGCGGCGGAAATTGCCGCCGGTAGGCAGCGCGGAGGTGTGGTAGATGAAGTAGTCTTCACCCTGGTACTCCAGGATCGCCTGGTGGCTGGTGCCGCTGTCTTCGAGCACGTCCATCAGCAGGCCTTTGTATTCCCAGGGGCCTTCCGGGCTGTCGCTCATGGCGTAGGCCAGCTCTTCGGGGTAGTTCATGGCGTAGGTCAGGTAGTATTTGCCATCTTTCTCGTGCACCCAAGGCGCTTCGGTGAAGGTGCCGGGCATGTCGAACTCGACTTTGTGGACCTCGCCGTCGAACTCGATCATGTTGTCTTTGAGTTTGGCGTAGTAGAGGTGGGAGTTACCCCAGTACAGATAGGCCTGGCCGTCGTGATCAATGAACACGCTCGGGTCGATGTCGTCCCAGCTGTGGCTGTGTTCGATCATGTGAGGAGCCGGCTCGGTGTCGTTGGGGTCAATCAGCGGTTTGCCCAGGGCATCTTTCCAGCCGGTGACCGGATCGTCGGACACCGCTACCCCCAGGGTATAGCCGCCCTGCCAATCGCCTTCTTCGGGCACTGGCATACGCACCGTGGTGTACCAATAGAACTTACCGTCGCGCTCAACCGCCTGCGCAGCCCAGGCGGAATCGCCATCGGCCCACTCGAAAATGGTGCGCGGCACCTCGCCCTCGAGGGTCCAGTTTTCCAGGTCGGTTGAGGAGTAGATGTTCCACTCCTTGAGGACAAAGAAATCCCCGTCCACTGTGGCCTCGTCGTGACCCACATACAGGTAGACCTTGCCGTCGTGGACCAGGGCGGCCGGATCCGCGCTGAAGCGTTCGGTGATGATGGGGTTGTCCGCCTGAACGCCCGCCGCACCGGCGAGCCCAATCAGGGTGGCGCCCAGAGTGCGCTTGAATGATGTCGACATGATGTTCTCCTGCTTGCCATTGTTATGAAGTCATTGGTATTTTGAATATCATAATACAATTCAAGCAGTAAAATCCAGATTCCGTTTTGTAGATATGGTCCGGCCCGGGCTGGGACCTCAGTGCCACATTCATACTCAGTGTTGAGGTAGCGATAGTCGGATTACGCGCGTTTCGCTAATCCGACCTACTGAGCGTGCTTCGTGGATTGATCAGCTCGATACCATATGTCGGGTGCGCTCTAGGTCCTGCTCGTCGTTATCCACGAACTTGAACTGATTCCAGGCCAGTCGGATCTTGTCGTTATGGTGGAGTCGCAACCGCTGCGCCACTCGCTGATCGTTCACAAAAGTGCCGTTGGTGCTCCCCAGATCCTCCAGATAGTATTCCCGAAACTGCGGGAAATCCGGATTGGGCTTCACGCTCATGCGGGCGTGACGACCGCTGACCGCGCTATCGTCAATCAGCACGTCACACTCGGGGTGACGCCCCAGCGTCAATTCACCACCCACAAGTTCAAACTTGTGAACGGCGACATCGTCTACGAGTTGAATCAACCAAGCCATTGTTGGGTACCTTTTTAAATATAGGATAAAGATGGCACTGAGGTCTGCGACGGGGAATACCGTTTCAAGACCGTAGAGCGGGGGACCCGCGATCCGAGCCCCTGGACGCCCCACATGGATGTGGGAAGTG
>NZ_DFTP01000112.1:13828-21577 GCF_002381585.1 Marinimicrobium sp. UBA4209 | reverse complement strand
GGGCGCGCAAGTACTTTTTGAAAGTTTTTTCGCACACCCCGGAGAGGGCCTTAACGGACCTCAAACAGGTGGTACTTCTTCTTACCCAGACGGCAAATATAGAAGCGACCAAACATGGCCGCATCTTCCGCAAAGCACGCCGAGGTGTTGAGGTTATCGTCGGCGCCACACTCCCGGCCATTGATGACCACCGCATTGCGACCGAGCGCATCCTTGACCTGCTTGCCCGAGGTCGCCATACCCGCGTCAACCAGCAACTGGGTCAGCGGTTCATCCGCCAACGCCGCCCGACTCAACACCGAGAACGGCAGGCCATCCAGCTTCAGCTGCTCCAGATCCGCCTCACCCAAAGAACCCAGGTCGTGACTGAACAGCGCCTGGGTAATTCGGCGAGCGGCCTCAAGCCCTTCGTCCCCGTGAATAAGGGCCGTCATCTCTTCGGCCAGAACGCGCTGAGCCTCAGGACGCCCCTGGCGCTCCCGATCCTCATTCTCAATGCGCTCGATATCCTCCAGAGACAGGAAGGTAAAGTAGCGCAGGAACTTGTAGACGTCCGCATCCGCTGTCCCCAACCAGAATTGATAGAAGGCATAAGGAGACGTCTTGGCCGGATCCAGCCAGATCGTGCCACTTTCAGTCTTGCCGAACTTGGTGCCATCGGCTTTGGTCACAAGCGGCATGGTCAGACCGTAAACCTGGCCACTATATAGACGCCGCGTGAGATCGATCCCGCCCGTGATATTGCCCCACTGGTCGCTGCCCCCTATCTGCAGGGTACAGTTGTACCGATGATAGAGCTCTGCAAAGTCCAGGGACTGAAGCAACATATAGGTGAACTCGGTAAAGGAGATCCCCTCCCCTTCCCGCTCGATGCGCTGGCGCACTGACTCTTTGGAGATCATGTTGTTGACCGCAAAGTGCTTACCCACATCCCGAAGGAAGTCGAGCACACTCATCTGACCAACCCAGTCGAGGTTATTCACCACTTCGGCCGAGGTCCCACCGCAATCAAAGTCGATGAACCGGCTCACCTGTCCCTTGAGCTTGTCCGCCCATTGAGCCACCACATCCGGTGTATTCAGCTTGCGCTCCTGGGCCTTGAAGCTTGGGTCTCCCACCAGGCCGGTCGCGCCTCCGACCAGGGCAATCGGCTTGTGGCCCGCGCGCTGAAAACGCTTCAGAGCCAGCAATGGCACCAGGTGGCCTATATGCAGGCTGTCCGCCGTGGGGTCAAAGCCGCTGTATAGGGTCCGGCTGCCGCCTGCCAGATACTCCTTGAGGGCGTCTCCTCCCGACGTCTGGGAAACCAAACCGCGACTCTGGAGGTCTTGAAGCAAACCGGGATCGACTGCTGCCATTGCTACCATCTCTGAATGTTTGAACAGGACAGGCCCCGAGGGCCACCGAAAAAGGGCTGTCAAGATACCGAATCCGTGCACAAAAACAAGGGCGCGGGCCGTATTTTGGCTGAACCGGGAACGGCTCATCACTTTACTGGGTGCTATTACACCGGTTTTCTGTTATAACTGATGCTAACAGCCACATTTGCATAACGGGTTTAAGTTTTCCATGGAACCCTCTGAAAACACGAACAAAAAGCCGATAGCGGCTCTTTTGCGCCAATACCCACGGGGGCACGTGATTGCCGCTGGCTCACTGGTATTGGGGCTTTCCCTGCTTTTGGCCTTCTCATCCTCGGAGGGCACCAGCTCTTCGCGGCAAAGCCAGCCTATTGCGCTGAAACTGCCGGACACGGGTCAGGTCCTCGAGCTTGAGCCGACTTCTCTGGAGGCCCAGCCACCGTTTGAGGCAGCGGAAACCAGGCCCCAGCCTCAGACACCTGAGCCTGAGCCAGAACCCCAGACGCTGACTTACACCACCTTCACCGTTAAGTCCGGCGACAGCCTGTCCGTACTGTTCAAGCGGGCCGGCCTGAGCGACCGGGACCTCTATGAACTGATCGACCAGGCACCCGAAGCCCGGGCCCTGCGCCGGATCATGCCGGGCAATGAAATCACCTTCGGCCTGACCCCCGAGGGCGAGCTGGAAGAGCTGGTTTATCAGCGTGACCAACTGCGGAGCCTTCGCTTCGCCCGTCAAGACGACGCCTTCGCTTCCGAAGAGCTTGAGCGCACCCCGGATGTACAGATTGCCTACCGGCGCGCCACCATTGACAGCTCTCTGTTTCTCGCCGGTCAACGGGCGGGAATGACAGACAACCTGACCATGGAGCTGGCCGGCATTTTTGGCTGGGATATCGACTTCATCCTGGACATCCGCCGCGGTGACACTTTCAGCGTCCTGTTCGAGGAGCACTTCCTCGACGGGGAGAAAATCGGCAACGGCCCAATTCTCGCCGCCGAGTTCACCAACCGGGGCAAAACCTTCCGGGCGGTGCGCTACGTCAGTGCTGAAGGCGACGCGAACTACTTCACGCCGGAAGGCCGGAGCATGCGCCGGGCGTTTTTGCGCACGCCGGTTGAGTTCACGCGCATCAGCTCACCCTTCAATCCAAACCGGCGCCACCCGGTACTCAACACCATTCGGGCCCATAAAGGTACCGACTATGCCGCCCCCCGGGGTACGCCCGTCAAGGCGTCCGGTGACGGCCGTATCAAGCTGGCAGGCCGCAAGGGTGGCTACGGCAATACCGTGATCATTCAACACGGCCAGACTTACGAAACCCTTTATGCGCACCTGAACGCCTTTCACCGCAACATCCGCTCGGGCGTTCGGGTAAAACAGGGGCAGATCATCGGCTACGTCGGCTCTACCGGCCTGGCCACCGGCCCGCACTTGCACTACGAATTCTACGTCAACGGCTCGGTACGCAATCCGGTTACGGTCGAGCTACCCCAGGCAGAGTCTGTCCCCTCGTCAGAACTCGCGCGCTTCAAGTCCCAGGTCCAGCCAATCATGGCCGAGCTTGAGCAATACCATCGCGAGACCCAGCTGGCCAGCGTCGGCAACGAACTACGCGTGAACTGATGGCGGGCGCCGAGCTCTACATCGGCCTGATGTCCGGCACCAGCGCCGACGCCATTGATGCGGTGCTGGTGGATTTCAGCCAGCCACCCCTGAAGCTGCTGGCTCACCATAGTTCACCACTCCCCCCTGACACCCGGGCCGCGATTCACAAGCTGGCCCAACCCGGCGATGGCGAAATTGACCGCATGGGCGCTCTGGATCAACAGTTGGGGCGGGCATTTGCCCAAGCGGCACTTGAACTGCTCTCTCAGACCGGTATTGACCCAACCCGGGTCTCCGCCATCGGAAGCCATGGCCAGACCCTCAGGCACCGCCCGCCAGATGGCACCCCCTCCTCGAACGCCTTCACCCTACAGGTCGCGGACCCCAACCTCATTGCCCACCTGACAGGCATTACCACCGTTGCCGACTTTCGGCGCCGGGATATGGCGGCCGGGGGCCAGGGCGCTCCGTTGGTGCCGGCACTGCATCAGACACTGTTTCATACCCCAGAGGCGGACCGCGCCATCGTCAATGTCGGAGGCGTTGCCAACCTGACATGGCTGCCCGCCCACGGGACCGTGCTTGGATTTGACACCGGGCCCGGCAACAATCTGATGGACGCCTGGATTCAGCGCAGCCTTGGCAAAGCGTTTGATGAGGGCGGGCGATGGGCGGCCCAGGGACAGATTCAGGGAACGCTGTTGTCACGTTTGCTGGAGCACCCCTATTTCCGGTTACCCCCGCCCAAAAGCACGGGGCCGGAGACCTTCCACTTGGGATGGCTGGATGACTGCTTGGAAGGGATGCCCGGGCCGATCCGGGCCGAAGACGTTCAGGCAACGCTACTGATGCTTACCGCCCAGGGGATTGCAGCCAGTATTGACGGACTTTCCGCCGGGAATGCTCCTCGCGAGGTTTATCTGTGCGGTGGTGGCGCCCATAACCGACGCCTGCAGGAGGCATTTAAAGCTCTGCTGCCCGATTGCGTGATCTCGGACACCAGCGCGCTGGGGCTTTCTCCGGACTGGGTGGAAGGCGTGGCGTTTGCGTGGCTTGCCCGGCAGAACCTGAAAGGACTCAGCGGCAACCTCCCCTCTGTCACGGGTGCTGACAGCCCCCAGGTGCTGGGCGCGGTCTATCCGGGGCGGCCGTCAGCCGGAATCAGATAGAGAACGAAGACCCACAGCCACAGGTGCTGGCCGCGTTGGGGTTTTCAACCACAAACTTCGCCCCCTGCAGATCCTCCCGGTAATCCACCTTGGCACCCATCAGGTAGGGGTAGCTCATGGCATCGACCAGCACCTTGACGCCCTCTTGCTCAACCACCGCATCGTCCTCTGCGGCCACTTCGTCAAAGGCAAAGCCGTACTGAAAACCGGAGCAACCACCCCCGGTAATGTAAACGCGGAGCTTGAGGTCAGGGTTACCCTCCTCCTCCACGAGGCTTCGCACTTTGGCGACAGCGCTGGGACTTACTTCCAGCACGGCACCGGGAACAAACACTTCTGGCGCAGACATCAAAGACTCCAATCGTGACTCATTTGAGCATTATACGCTTTACCTGAGCGTTTTAGTCAAGTATTGGCGACCGCTTTCACGTCAGCCTCGGGCTCATCCGCCGATTCCGGGCCAGACAGTTTCTTGGTGCCGGCGGCCCCGCTGTAGACCAGGCTGCCGTTGACCTGCGCCCCCTTGATCATTTCGATCAACTGGTAGTGGACATTGCCTTCCACAACCGCCTTGGCGGCGAGCTCAACGTGTTTGCTGGAAAATACATTGCCGGTCACATTGCCATTGATGATAACCATGGGCACCCGTATTTCCCCTTGGACCGAGCCCTTCTCGGCGACCACCAACTTGGCGTCATTGCCGCTGTCGGCGATGATATTACCCTCGACCGTACCTTCGATCTGCAGGTCACCGGTAAAGTGCAGGTCGCCGACAACCTTGGTACCGCGCGAAATCAGAGTGTGATTGTTTGAAAATGCCATAGCGTTGCCTTTTTTACCCCACATAAACGACCTATTAAGTTAAAGCTCCTGCACCAACCAGCCGAATTTCTTTTCAACGGTTTCCGGGTTACGCCCGGTCGATCGTGCGACCAACTCGATGCGTTCCGGCTCGAACCCCTCCGGAAGCGTCAGTCGGCCTTCAATATTCTGGAAATACCGGAAGCGCAGGCGAATGTCTTCCGACTCCACCTGATCAGAGAGCAGGTGGAGTGACAGGGTCTCCACGGTCTCGTTACGCCGCCCGACAATATTGAAATTCAGATACCCGCTGAGCACCTGGTGGTCTGTCGCCAACTGCTGTACCACCAGCTTGTACTCGAACTGCCGTGGCATACCCGTCGCCAGCACGTTGAGCGACCCGATGGTCAGCCCGCTGTTGTTGGCACTGGGCGACATCAGCCCACGATAGAAGGTGATGTCCTCCTCCAGCGCCGTTATTTCTTCCTTGAGTGCGATGACCTGGTTGCGCATCTCTTCGCTGGCCTGCTGATCCACCTCTGACCCCAGGCGCAGATTGGCCACCTGTTGGCGCAACTGTTCGGCCTCACCGGTCAGGCTGGCAACTTCCTTGCGCAACTTGTTGCGCTCGGCGACCGCATCAGCCTGCTGGGTTACCCCCAGATGATGGCCACCATAAAAGCTCCCGGCCACCGCCAGGCCCACGAGCAATAACAGCACCAGCGCCAGTAGCACCCGCCTCACCGGCCGGTAGGGAACCACGACCATGCGATACTGCTTGCTGCCTTTTACTTGCGCCATAGAACGTCAATCCACTCTGGAGAAAACTCGTTGGAATAACGGGCGATCAGGGCAGCAGCGCTACCAGATCCAGCCCCAGTGTTTCCTCAAAGCCAAACATAATATTCATGTTCTGGACCGCCTGCCCGGATGCCCCCTTGGTCAGGTTATCGATCACCGAAAGGACGACGAGGGTATCACGATCCTGGGGGCGAAAAACGGAAATACGGCATACATTGGAGCCTTTCACCGAACGGGTTTGTGGGTGCTCACCGGCGGGCATCACATCGACAAAGGGCTCATTGGCAAAGCGCTGCTCGTACAGCGCCTGCAGATCCGGCAGCTGATCCGGTGCCAGGGCGCGGCTGTACAGCGTGGCGTGAATGCCCCGGATCATCGGCAGCAGGTGCGGCACGAAGGTCACGCGAGCCGGTTCGCCACGGCCGCCCTGGATATCGTGAAGCCCCTGCTCGATCTCCGGCAGATGGCGATGACCTCCGGCGGCGTAGGCCTTGAAGCTGTCACTGACCTCGGTCAAGAGCGTATCCACCTTGGCCTGACGACCCGCACCGGTAGCGCCGCTGGCAGCACTGACGATCAAGTTGTCGGTGGCCACCAGCCCCTGTTCCAGGAGGGGCAGAAAACCCAGTTGGGCCGCGGTGGGATAGCAGCCCGGGCAGGCCACCAGCCGAGCCTGACGGATGGCCTCACGATTCACCTCTGGCAGGCCGTACACGGCCTCGGCCACCAATTCCGGGCAGCCGTGAGCCTGACCGTACCACTGGCCCCAGCGCTCGGTATCCCGCAGACGGAAGTCCGCCGACAGGTCCACCACTCGGGTATTGATTTCCAGCAGTGCGGGCATCAGGTTCTGGGCCACCCCGTGCGGCGTGGCGAAAAAGACCACGTCGCACTCGCCCAGACGCTTGACGTCCGGCTCGGAAAAACGCAGATCCGTATGCCCGCGCAGATTCGGATAGAGATCGGCCACCGCAATCCCGGCCTCGGCACGGGAGGTGATCACCGCCACCGTCACTTCAGGGTGCTTGACCAGCAAGCGCAGTAGCTCCACTCCGGTATAGCCGGTTCCGCCTACAATACCTACGTTAATCACTCGTCAACCTCTCTTCTGCCCATACGCCCATTCAGGATACCGCTTGGCTCCCCGGGGTTTAAACGGCCTATAATACGGACCTTAACGCCAAATCGAAAGTCGCCCGACACCTGAGGAGTCTGATGCCCACCGAGCCACCGCCCATTGAGCGCCTTCGCCAACGCCACCGGCAGGCGGCCGAGCGCTGGCGCAACCGCCTGGCTCATGTCGACGCGCTGCCCCAGTTGACCTTGCTGGGGCTGGCCAGCGGCATCCTCGCCGGCTCGGTAATCATCGGATTTCGTCTGCTGGTGGAAGGTAGCCTTGGGCACCAGCTACCCGGCCACGGCGAAAATTTCGAGGGCCTTCCCGCCCTGTTCCGCTTTCTGCTTCCCCTGGCGGGCGCCCTTGGACTTCTGGCCCTGCTCTATGCCGTCAGGGCCCCCTCCCGAGCCACCGGCGTGGGGCATGTGCTTGACCGGCTGCACAACCATCAGGGGTATCTGTCGTTTCGCAACGCCGGGGTTCAGTTCATCGGCGGCGCCCTGGCCCTGCTGAGCGGTCACTCCGCCGGGCGGGAGGGCCCGGCGGTGCACCTGGGCGCGGCCAGCGCCAGCAAGCTGGGCCAGTGGCTGCACCTGCCCAACAACAGCCTGCGCCCCCTGGTGGCCTGCGGCGTGGCCGCCGCCATTGCCGCTTCGTTCAATACTCCGATGGCGGGGGTCATATTCGCCATGGAAGTGGTTCTCATGGAGTACACCATTGCCGGCTTTATCCCGGTCATTCTGGCAGCTGTTGCCGGGACCACATTGACCCAACTGGCTTTCGGACCCGATATCGTCTTCATGGATGGCCAGCAGTTGACCGGCCACCTCAGTGAACTGCCCATCATGGCGGCCATGGGGGTCATTATCGCCCTGGCCGCCGCCACCTACA
>NZ_DFTP01000112.1:302-13777 GCF_002381585.1 Marinimicrobium sp. UBA4209 | reverse complement strand
GGCCGCCGCCACCTACATCAAGCTGCACAGTGGCTGCGCCCGCCACACCGGCCGCTGGCCCCTGTGGCTTCGGATTCCACTCGCCGGGCTGGTTGCCGGCCTGGGAGGCCTGTGGATTCCCGAGGTGATGGGCATGGGCTACGACACCATTGACGGCGCACTCACCGGGGAGCTGATCGGCCCCTCCCTCGCGTTGGTCCTGGTTGCCAAGCTGGTGATCACCGCTCTGGTGCTCGGCTTGGGGGTACCCGGCGGGGTCATTGGCCCCTCGCTGGTCATGGGCGCCTGTCTCGGCGGCGCCGCCGGGTATTTTGCCGCCATGCTCCCGGTTACGGTCAGCGAGCCCGGGGTTTACGCCATTGTAGGGATGAGCGCCATGATGGCGGCGGTCATCAACGCGCCCCTGGCCGCGATCATTGCCATCCTGGAACTGACGTACAATCCCGGCATCCTGTTTCCCGGAATGCTGGTGGTTGTGGTGGCCAGTCTGTCCACCCGCTGGCTGTTTCGCTGCGACGGGCTCTTTGCCACGCTGCTGGAGCAGGAGGGCAAAAGCAATCGTCCCAAGCTGATGCAGCAACTGCTGAGCCGCACCGGCGTGCGCAGCCTGATGCACCGCCGCTTCAGCCTGGCCTCGAGAGAGATCACTCAACGCGAGGCGCGTGAGTTGCTGAAGTTAAAGCCCGAGTGGATCGTTCTTCAGGACAAGAACCTGCTGCTCGAGCCGGCCTCGCTGGCTCAGCACCTGGAAACACTGGAAGCCGACCCGGACACGGCGCCCGCGGCGGACGAACCCGAGGCAGGCGAATATCTGGACCTTCTGGCCATTCCAGGCAGACGGGTGGAGATGATCGCCATCTCGCCCCTGGCCAACCTGTATGAGGCCTGGCAGGCTCTCAACCAGTCCCAGGTGGATGCCCTGTACATCCCGGCCCCCGGCGGCGGCATCACCGGGCTGGTCTCCCGGGAGCAACTGGAGTCTTATTACCGGCTGTAAAAGCCGGACATTGAGCTACCGATCACCCACCGACAACGGAACGCACTATGCTCTGGGTCAAAGCTTTTCACCTGATCGCCATCATCTGCTGGTTTGCGGCGCTGTTCTATCTGCCGCGACTGTTTGTCTACCACGCCATGAGCACCGACCAGATCAGTCGCGATCGCTTCAAGATCATGGAGCGCAAGCTGTATCGGGGCATTGGCACGCCCAGCCTGATTGCGACCGTGGCCTTAGGGCTGTGGCTCAGCAGCGGCAACTGGGATTATTATGCCCACAGCCTCTGGTATTGGATAAAAATGACACTCGTTGCGGTTCTGATGGTCTATCATTTTATCTGCGGTCAGTTCATCAAGCAGTTCCGGGATGACCGCTGCCAGCGTGGCCATGTGTTCTTTCGCTGGTTCAATGAGTTTCCCGTGCTCCTGCTGATCGGCATTGTGATCCTCGCTGTGGTCAAGCCATTGCACTGAATGTCGGGCGGGGGCCTGTACCAGGAGGACCCGTATGACGCCGATAGATGAGCAGGTGCCGATCGTGCTGGCACTGGCCAGCCACGACCCCTCCGGCTGCACCGGCATCCAGGCAGACATCGAAACCTGCGCCAGCCTCGGCTGCCACTGCACGTCCGTCATAACCGCCCTCTGTGCGCGGGACACCCGGGATGTGAAGGACATCCGGAGCATTCCCTCCAGCTTTCTGATTGAGCAGGTCAGAGCGGTTCTGGAGGACCTGCCGGTCAAGGCGGTCAAACTGGGCTTCCTCGGCCAGGTCAGCCATGTTGAGGCCATTCACACCATTCTGCAGGACTACCCTCATCTGCCCGTGGTACTGGAACCCGTCACCCAATTGGGCGACGGCCCCGCGGCCGAGGCCGAAGCGCTCCGGGACGCCACCAAAAGCCTGTTGCTGCCCTTGAGCACTCTGGCCACCCCGGATCTGGTGGAAGCCTACGAACTCGCCCAGCAGGGTGACACCCTGGACGCCTGCGCGCAGGAAATCCTGGAGTATGGCGGGGAGTACACCCTGATTACCGGCTCCCGCCGGACCCAGACCCACCACGAAAACCGGCTGTACAACAAAAAGGGACTCGTGCGGGAATACCGCTGGGAGCGTCTGAACGTTTTGAGCCATGGTGGTGGCGCCACGCTCTCGGCCAGTATCAGCGCTTATCTCGCCCACGGCCTGCGGCTGCTGGATGCGGTGGAGCAGGGCCAGAATTTCACCTGGCACGCGCTCGCCGCCAGCCGGCGCCTCGGGATGGGACACAGTATTCCCAATCGACTGTTCTGGGCCGACCGCAATCAGAGCGGCAATCGGGGGCCCGGCGGCGGCTGTTGAGCACCGGCGCTCGCCCTGGCACGTCGCCATTTTGCACCGACGCCATTTGCCGGTAAACTGCTCCGCTCACGCTGTGGAGCCGCTATGCCCTTGCACCCCCTGTACGCCATTGCCGATACCGCCGCCCTGGCGGAGCGACTGATCCCGGCCGCCGAAGCGGCGTTGCGCGGCGGGGCTCGATGGCTGCAATATCGGGATAAATCCGGCGATCAGGCCCGGCGCCTCCGGGAGGCCACCGCACTGCGCACCCTGTGTCTGAACCACGGCGCTCGCTTGATCATCAATGATGACCCCGAGCTGGCCCTGAGGGTACAGGCGGACGGAGTGCACCTCGGTCAAACCGACGGTGATCCCATGCGAGCCCGACAACGTTTAGGCTCCCGGGCGATCATCGGCGTTACCTGCCACGACTCCATCGCATTGGCGCAGCACGCCAAGCGGGCCGGCGCCAGCTACGTGGCGTTCGGGCGATTTTTCCCGTCCCGAACCAAACCCGATGCCCCGCCCGCGCCCGCCGACTTACTGACACGGGCGCGCGCGGCGGTTGGCCTGCCTATTGTGGCCATTGGAGGCATCACTCTGGAAAACGGCGCCGCACTGCTGGCAGCGGGCGCCGACTGGCTGGCGGTCAGCCACGACCTGTTCAGCGCACCGGATATAGAACGCCGGGCGCGCAACTATCTAACCCTACCCTGCTGTAGAGAGGAAACCGCATTATGAGTCGATCCGAAGAGCTGTTCAGACTGGCCCAGAAACACATTCCCGGAGGGGTCAACTCTCCGGTGCGCGCCTTCAAGGCCGTCGGAGGCACGCCCCGGTTCGTCGAGCGGGCCGAGGGGGCCTACTTCTGGGACGCGGACAGCCAGCGCTACATTGATTATGTGCAGTCCTGGGGACCGATGATTCTGGGCCACAGCTACCCCCCAGTTACCGATGCCGTCATCGAAGCGGCCCGCCACGGGCTGAGTTTCGGCGCGCCGACCGCCCGGGAAACAGAGCTCGCCGACCTGCTGTGTGAGCGCGTTCCCAATATGGACATGGTGCGCCTGGTCAACTCCGGTACCGAAGCGACCATGAGCGCCATTCGACTGGCCCGTGCCTTCACTGGTCGGGACAAGATCGTCAAGTTCGAGGGCTGCTACCACGGCCACTCCGACTCACTGCTGATCAAGGCCGGCTCCGGCGCCCTCACCTTCGGCGTCCCGAGCTCCCCGGGCGTCCCGAGCGCGCTGGCCGAACACACCATGACCCTGACCTACAACGATCCGGAGCAGGTCCGCGAGGTATTCCGCGAGCTCGGTGGCGAAATCGCCTGCATCATTGTCGAGCCCGTGGCCGGCAACATGAACTGCATTCCCCCGGTACCGGGCTTTCTGGAAACCCTGCGCGAGGTTTGCGATGAGTCCGGCGCGGTGCTGATCTTCGACGAGGTCATGACCGGTTTCAGAGTGGGGCCTAAGGGCGCTCAGGGGCTGTTTGACGTCAAGGCCGATCTCATCACCCTGGGCAAAGTGATTGGCGGCGGCCTGCCCGTCGGAGCCTTCGGCGGTCGGCGAGACATCATGGAAATGGTAGCGCCGACCGGACCGGTCTATCAGGCCGGCACCCTGTCGGGCAATCCTTTGGCTACCGCCGCGGGCGTCGCCACCTTGCGAGCCCTTGAGCAGGAGGGACTTTATGCGCAAATCACCGAACGCACCGAGCAGTTGACCCGCGGCATGCAGGCGGTCGCAGACGAGGCTGGCATACCCTTCACAACCAACCATCGGGGCAGCATGTTCGGCTTCTTCTTCACCGATGCGCCGGAGGTGACCCGCTACGATCAGGTGATGAGTTGCGACACCGAGCGGTTCAACCGTTTCTATCACGGCATGCTCGAAGAGGGCGTCTACCTGGCCCCCGCCTCCTACGAGGCAGGCTTCATGTCGGCGGCCCACTCCGAGGATGATATTGAGCAGACGCTCAGCGCCGCTCGCCGGGTTTTTGCCCGCCTGTAGGGTGAAAAAACTCCGCCAGAGGCTTTGAAGAGTTAACCATGCCACAATTTTTGGTGCCAGGACTTGCCTAAGGCGCGTGGAGCGCTTAATCTTGACGCAGGTTCCTCAATCCTTGTGGCACTGGGCTTAGCGCGATTGGCCTGCTCGCTGTTTCAGGAATCGATGTAGGGAACGAACGTGTTGTCACGGACTCTATTCGTTTCACCGACACTGTTTTTACGGAATGTAACTCTGTTCACCAAATTGGGAGAGAACGATGAACAATCTTTTGAAAAGCTTTCTGATTCTGATCGCCACCACAGGTCTGCTCGTGGGCTGTAGCTCCACTTCCACCCAGGAAGAGCCTGTTGAAGAACCCACCGTCACCGAACCGGAGCCCGAGCCGGAGCCCCAACCGGAACCCGAGCCCGAGCTGGACACCACCTTTTACTTTGACTTCGACAAGTCCACTCTGAAGCCCGACGCGCGTGCCACTCTGGTAGCTCACGCCGAGCGCCTGAAAGAAAGTGGCGACCGTGTTCGTCTGGAAGGTCATGCGGATGAGCGTGGTTCACGCGAGTACAACATGGGCCTGGGTGAGCGTCGCGCCAAAGCCGTTCGTGACTTCCTGGTACTTCAGGGCGTACCGGCCAGCCGCATCGAAACCGTCAGCTACGGTGAAGAGCGTCCCGCCGTTCAGGGTAGCAATGAAAGCGCCTGGGAACAGAACCGTCGTGTTGAGCTGAAGTAAGTCGCTCACTCAACGCACGAAAAAACGGCGCCTTATCGGCGCCGTTTTTTTTGGTGGGAACACTTGCAGGGATGTAATACCCAATGGGTAAGCCTCAGCGGTCAGGACGACGCGCGCACCACCAGGTCGGTCTTCAAGACTTCGGACGTCACCGGCTGCCCCTTCACCAACGCCATCACCTTCTGGACCAGCAGCTTCCCGCCCCGATGAATATCCTGGCGCACGGTCGTCAGAGGCGGATTGAAATAGGGGGCAATGGGGATATCATCAAACCCCACTACCGCAACGTCATCGGGCACCCGGATACCTTTCTCCTGCAGCGCCTTGATCGCGCCCATCGCGATATTATCGCTGGCGGCAAAAATCCCATCGAAATCGAGCCCTTCCTCCAACAACTCAACCACATGCTGATACCCGGACTCAATGGAAAACGCCGCCTGGACATGGTGCTCCTGGGACGACAGTCCGGCCTCGGTCAGCGCATCAAAGTACCCCTGAAAACGCCCCTGGATTTCCGGATGCGCCACATCTCCGAGAAACAACATCCGCCGGCAACCGCGCCCTATCAGGTGACGACTGGCCAACTGCCCCCCCATGTAGTTATCACTGCCGACAATGCAGTAGTTCGCCTCGGGTTCGCGCGCGCCCCAGACGACAATCGCATCCCCTTCCTTCTGCAACTGGCGCAGCGGCGCATCATCACGCCCCTGACCGATCACAATGATGCCGTCGGCGCGACGAGAGCCCAGCAAGTGCGCATGCCAGTCCTCCGGTGATACCGCATTGCTCGAGAACAGCAGGCTGTATTGATGCTCGTTCAGTTCATCCGCAATAGCACCGATCATATCCATCATGAACGGGTCAGAGAATGTCTGTCCGTCCACGCTCTCGGCATTGATCACCAGAGCAATGGTATGGCTGCGCTGCAGGCGCAGATTCCGGGCGCCGGTATTGACCTTGTAATTCATTTCCCGGGCGAGCGCCTGAACCTTTTCGCGGGTTTTGATATTCACCGCAGGGTTATTGTTCAGGGCACGGGATACCGTTGACTCCGACACCCCCGCTCGGCGGGCGATGTCTGCGATGGATACAGGTTCCTGAGGTTTTCGTCGGGACATGGTCATTTTCCGGTCAAGCGACAGGTGGGCTGACAGGCCCACCCCGCACGATTGTCATCCGGACCATCTTAAAGTACCGGTCAGATACTTGTATAGCCGCGATTACCCTTCCAGCGCGTCGGCCCGGTCGGTTTCACGCTTCAAGCCCCGGAGCAGAATCAGAATCAGGGCCATGGGTACCAGCGCCATATAAAACGCGACCTGTCCGGTAAACTGACCAAACACAATGCCCGTCAACATCGACCCGGTCGTTCCACCCAGGGCCGAAAAAATGATGATCAAGCCGGCCATGGACGATTGCTGATGCAGCGGCAGGGAGCTCAACACCACCGAGCTCAGCGCCGGATAGATCGGCGCCATGAACAGACCGATCAGCGGAAAAATATACGCGGCCAACGGGAGGTTGAGCCAGCCCACATCCGGTTCCACCGTCACGTTGTAGGACAGCGGCAAGGTCAGAATCACCAACAGGCCCATGGCGACCACGCAGACGCTGAGCAACACATACCAGTTGATACCGCGCAGCAGCACGCCCGCCCCCAACCGCCCGATGGCCAGGCACAGCGCAAAAATGCTGGTCACCTGCACGCTGATGGCGCTGGGCAGGTTGAGCACCTGATTGTTGAACGTCGGCAACCAGGTGCCAATGCCCTGCTCGATCAGGACGTACAGAAAGACCGATGCCACAAAAATGTACACCAAGGGGCGGGCGGTCAGCTTCAGCATTGCCAGAAAGTCCTGACCAAAGTTGGCCGCGGCCGACTGCACCTTGTCTTCACCAAAGCGGATGAAAGCCATTACCACCAGGTTGAACCCACAGATGCCCGCCAGCCACCAATAGGTGTTGAGCCAGTTCATGCTCTCGGGACGATCCGAGTCAATGAAAAAGCTGAACACCCAATAGCCGGACAACACCCCCAGCATGAACACCCCCTCGATGGCGTTCATCAGGCTCGCATGGGCCTGCTTTTCCGGCGCCAGGATCCCGATACTGGCATAGACCGACACCTTGATCAGCGCAAACGACGAGCCGATCGCCAGAAACAACATTTTGGTGGCCCAGAAACTGCTCAGAATCGGCATCGACAGACAGGCCAGCAATACCACCCCCAGGCCGATCATCATCGCACGCCGGTATCCCAGCCGTGGCAGAAAGGACGCGACCAGAAAGGACACCACTGCAATGGGAATATCCTTGAACCCTTCCAGCAGCGCCGCGCTCTCCTTGGTGACGCCGAAGCTGTTGATGGATTGCAGGATCACCACTCCGACACTGTTCAGCAACAGACCGAACAGAAAGTAGTTGAGCATCAGTACCAGAATAATCAGGCGTTTATTCATTGTTATGAACCTTCGAACGCGCCCCGCAAGACGCCTGCGTGGACCTGAACCGAAACCCCTGGGGTTCGGCCCCCGATAGACAACACACCCGGCACCGGCGATGGCACCTGTTGCGTTGTTCATCCAATAATAGCAGCAAAATAACCAATTGCAATCGATTGCAAGGATGCTAAACTTCCTCTAAAAGGTCCCGTCCGGATCGCCGCCGGCTTCACCGCGGCCCGACAGACCACTTTGGTTCACTCTATCGATAACGGGTAACGACAGCCATGCAACACAGCTCTCGCGCATCGGATCGCTACGGCCTCAACCCCTGGCGCATCACCGAGACCGGCTTTCACGCCGATGACTACGGACTAAACGCCACTCTGTTTGCGTTGGGCAACGGGTATGTTGGCCTGCGCGGCACCTTCGATGAAGGATTCGCCGCCGGCGCCGCCGAATCCGGGTGCTACCTGAACGGCGTGTACTACTCAGAGCCCATCACCTACGGCGAGCAGGCCTATGGCTACGCCAAAAACAACCAGCGAATTGCCTCCGCCGCCCTTCCCCATGAGCTGGGCCTGACACTGGATGGCGTTGCCGTCGATTTCAGTGAGGGTGAACTTATTGAGCACCAGCGCGAGCTGGAGCTGGATAACGGTCTGGTCAGTCGTCAGTGGCGCTGGCGCGCCCCGAGTGGCCAGATACTCCGGTTGGCCAGCCGCCGCCTGGTGTCCCTGACCGAGCGGCAGTTGGTCATCATGGAGTATCGGCTGTCACTGGAGTCCGGCACCGGCGAACTGGGCGTGACCTCGAGCCTGGACGCCACCCCCGCCGCCTCCGCGGACAGCGATGACCCCAGGGTCGGCGCGGGGGTCAATATTGAAGACCTGGAGCCCCGCATCCAGACCGCACAGGACGGACGGCTGACCCTGAGCCACCATCTGAAAAGCAGCGGTTTTACGCTGAGCAGCGCCGCCGGCCACCGCCTGGAAGGAGCGACCGTTAGCGCGCCGGCACACGACACCGACGACTTCCGGGCCACCTGTCGATACCAGGTGACGTTGACCCCCGAGGCGCCCCTGGTGCTCACCAAGTACGTCGTTTACGGCCATGGCGGCGACGAGGCGCCAGACCTCAATGACCTGCTGGCCCGGTGCGAGCAGCGGTCGTTTGACGACTATGCACGGGATCAGCGCGCCGCCATGGATGCCTTCTGGGCGAGCTCGGATATCGAGGTGGGCGGAGATCCCGCTTTGCAACAAGGGCTTCGCTTCAATCTGTTCCACCTGTTCCAGTCTCTGGGGCGGGACCCCGGCACCAATATCGCCGCCAAGGGGCTCACCGGCCACGGCTACGACGGCCATTACTTCTGGGACAGTGAAATCTATATCCTGCCCTTTTTTCTTTATACCCAGCCGCAGCTGGCGCGCAACCTGTTGCTCTATCGACACAGCATTCTGGATGCCGCCCGCGCCCGGGCGCGGGAGCTGGCCATTCCCAAAGGCGCGTTGTTCCCCTGGCGCACCATTGGCGGGGAAGAGTGCTCCGCCTATTATCCGGCGGGCACGGCCCAGTTTCATATCAACGCCGATGTCGCCTATGCGGTCAAGCAGTACCACGAAGCCACCGGGGACGATGACTTTCTGATTGAGGCCGGCGCCGAAGTGGTGCTGGAGAGCGCCCGACTGTGGCCCGCCATCGGGCACTACAACGCCCATCGGGGCGATCAGTTCTGCATCAACGAAGTCACTGGGCCGGACGAATACACCGCCCTGGTGAACAACAACTTTTTCACCAACGCCATGGCGCAGGCCCATCTGCGCTATGCGGTCGAGCTGTACCAGTGGCTGAAAGACCAGGCGCCCGCAAAAGCCAAGGAGCTGTACCGGGCCATGGCACTGGACGAGCGGGAGGTGGCCGACTGGGCGCAGGCGGCGGAGCGCATGTATCTGCCCTATGACGAAAGCCAGGGCATCCACCTGCAGGACGACAGTTTCCTCGACAAACCCCGCTGGGACTTTGAGCACACGCCCGCGGACCACTACCCGCTGCTGCTGCACTACCACCCGCTGACCATCTACCGTCACCAGGTCTGCAAACAGGCGGACACGGTGCTCGCGCTGTTCCTGCTCAGCGACCAATTCAGCCGGGAGCAGAAAAAACGGGATTTCGACTTTTACGAACCCATCACCACCCACGACTCCACCCTGTCCGCCTGCATGCACAGCATTCTGGCCAATGAGGTGGGCTACCCGGACAAGGCCCGCCACTACTTCGAACAGGTGGCGCGGATGGATCTGGACAATCACCACCGCAACACCCAGCACGGCATTCATACCGCCTGCATGGGGGGTACCTGGTTGTGCCTCGTGCAGGGTTTCGGTGGCATGCGATTGCAACATCATCAGTTGATGTTCAACCCCACCTTACCCAAGGGCCTGAGCCACTACCGATTCAAGGTGCGGGCTCAGGGCCGGCTGATTGAGGTCAGCGTCGATGCCTCCCAGGCGCACTATCAACTGCTCGAAGGCGCCCCCATCACCCTTCAACATGGCGAGCACACCATTGCCCTGGGGCAAGACCAGGCGCCTGTCGCCGCCCCACTGAGGAGTCCCACCCAATGACCGCTTACCGAGCTGCTATATTTGACTTGGATGGTGTGATTGCCGATACCGCCCGCCTTCATTTGGCCGCCTGGCAGCAACTGGCCGAAGAAGAGGGGTTTCGCTTGCCGGCCGACGCCGATGAGCGACTCAAGGGCGTGGATCGGATGGCATCGCTCGAGATTGTTCTGGAGGGCGCTTCCCGCCCATATCGGGAGGACGAAAAGCTCGCCCTGGCGGACCGCAAAAACCAGCGCTACCAACAACTGGTCACTCAATTGACCCCGGCGGACCTGTTACCGGGGGCGGCGCAGCTCCTGGATCAATTGGCCGAGTGGAACATTCCAATGGCGCTGGCCTCCGCCAGTAAGAACGCCCGGGCGGTGATTGACGGACTCGGCATCGCCCACCGCTTTGATTACATTGCCGATGCCGCACGGGTGAAACACCCCAAACCCGACCCGGAGATTTTTACCCTGGCGGCTCGGGGATTGGGTGTTGAACCGGCCCTGTGTGTGGGCATTGAAGATGCCGCGGCGGGCGTTACCGCCATCAAGCGGGCCGGCATGTACGCCGTTGGCATTGGCGATGACAGGGTACTGGCGGAAGCCGACCAGTGCGTCCCGAGCCTGGCTGACTTCCGTCCGGATTCGTGCTTTGAGGCCCGCCGCTGAGCGGCGGAGCCCGAAACCCGGCCCCGAATTGGCGCCAAAAACCGTAACCGGTATCAGAATCAGACGTTATATAGGGATCACTCAGTTATTATGAAATCGTTTGTAAAAATAATTTGCAATCGATTGCAATACGGAGTTAGCTGAACTAAGCTAAAAATCGAGCGCGGTGGAATACCCCTCAGGCGCCCCGAGCCGGGCGCTTCCAAAAGAGGTGCCCCCATGGAGAGAACAACACAGGCAACACCGAGAGAGACAAAAAATATCGGACCGTCCAACAGCGACCGGCCCAGCTGCGCTCAGCAACGACCAACAATACGTCCAACAATAATGACCCGCATCGCGGGGAGGAGAAATGCCATGATGACCCAGAAGCCTCTGGCCCGAACACTCAACGCCCTGAAGCACTCACGCCGCCCGGTACTGTGGCTTGGCTCAATGGCCGCGCTGGCGCTGGCCGTTCCGGCCCAGGCCCAGGAAGCCGAGCAGCAACCCGCCATGGGCCCCATTGAAGAAGTGGTGGTCACCGGTACGCCCGGGGGTGCCGCCATGCGCAAGCTGGACGCCAGCTTTGCCATTTCCACCGTCAGTGCCGAAGACATCAAGCGCAAAGCCCCTTCCAGTACCGCCGACCTGCTGAAAACGGTCCCCGGCGTCTGGGTTGAGAGCTCCGGCGGTGTATCCGGGGCAAACATTTTCGTTCGCGGTTTCCCGAGTGGCGGTGATGCCGACTTTGTCACCGTTGCCGTCAACGGCCTGGCCGTTTACCCACCGCCCACCCTCTCCTTTCTGGAAAACTCCACGATCTTCCGCGTGGATGAAACCATCGAGCGCATGGAAGGCCTGCGCGGCGGTCCCAACCCGGTTTACTCCAACGGTCAGGTCGGTCTGACCACCAACTTCATTCTGAAAGAGGGCGGCCCGGATACCGAAGGCGTGCTTAAGTACTCCACCTCCGATTTCGGCCTGCAGCGGGTGGACGGCATGGTCAGCGGCGAGCTGAGCGACGACCTCTACTACATGATCGGCGGCTATGTGAGCTCCTCCGAAGGTATCCGTGAAGCCGGGTTCGATGCCGAGGAAGGCAACCAATTCACCATCAACCTCACCAAGCGACTCGATAACGGCAAGATCAACCTGTTCCACCGCGCGACCGATGATCACGGCACCTGGTACCTGCCGGTGGCGCTACAGGACAGCGACGGCAACCCCACCGGGATTGACGCCAGCTACACTCAGGTCGGCCCCGCCAACCGCAATGTACTGGTGCCCTACAGTGGCAGCGATGGCATGGGTGGCACTGAAACCACCTTCGAAATGCGCGACATGGGTAAGGGGCGCGGCTGGGACGGCAGCGTGACCGGCGGCTCGATCGAGCTGGACCTGGCCAACGGCTGGACCTTCACCGACCGCTTCGGGCTCACCAAGGGTGATGCCGATACCTACGGTTTCGTGCCGGACGGTGCGGCGGTAACCATGGGCAGCCTCAATGGCGGACTGGCCGGCACCACCATCACGGGTGACGAAGTGGCCGCCAACACCCTGGTCCAGCGGTTCGGTCCCTGGGTGGTGGAAAAAGACATCGAAGCGTTCAGCAACGACCTGAGTCTTGCCAAGCAGTGGGACGACTACAAGTTGACCGTGGGCTACTACGCCTCCACCTGGGAAGTCGACGAAATCTGGTCCATCGGTAACTCCAAATACTATGAGTTGGGCCAGAATGGTCAGATGATCAGCCCGGACAGCGTGGACGACGCCTGCCAAGACTTTGATCAGACGACCTGCGGGTTCAAATACGATGTGGACGCCATCGGTGATGCCCGCGAAAACGCCTTCTACATGGCGGGGGAAACCTACCTCGGCGACCTGACCCTGGATGCCGGTGTGCGCGTGGTGACCCGCGAAACCACCTACTCGGTAGACGATGGCGCCCGAGACGGTATTGCGGATCTGACCCTGGACACCGAAGAAGACAAGGTGACCTACACCGCCGCCGCCAACTGGGCACTGACCGAAGATTCGGGCGTATTTGTGCGCATCAACGACGGGGTGAAATTCCCGGACTTCGACGCCTATCGTGACTTCCGCGGTGACTTCCAGAATGGCTCGGATCTGATCATTGATGTCCAGCAGTACGAACTGGGCTACAAGCTGTCCCAGGCCAATTACTCTCTGTACGCCACCGGCTTCATGAACGAAACCAAAGGGCAACCGTTCGGCAACGTCGCGCTGAATGATTTCGATCGCCTGGAAACCGAAGCCATGGGTGTGGAACTGGACGGTAACCTCTACTTCGGTGAGTTCGAACTGACCCTGAACGCCACCCTGCAGGACACCGAGATCAAGAGCGGTGACGATGCCGGCAACAGCGTCCAGCGCCAGCCGGACTCCCAGATCCGCCTGTCACCGAGCTACAACCTGTCCTTCGCCAACGGTGTGGATGCCGTGGTCTACGGTACCGCCAGCATCATCGGCGACCGCTACAGCGACAACGGCAACATCAATAAGCTGCCCAGCTACGAGAAGTTCGATCTCGGTGTGATTGTGAATGTCGAGAATCTGGAGTTCCAACTGGCGGTGGATAACCTTACCGATGAAGAAGCGCTGACCGAGGGCGACCCGCGGGCCGCTGGGGTATCGGCCAACGGCCGGTACATTCTGCCGCGCAACGTGAAGTTCTCCATCGGCTATC
>NZ_DFTP01000112.1:0-203 GCF_002381585.1 Marinimicrobium sp. UBA4209 | reverse complement strand
TGAAGTTCTCCATCGGCTATCAGTTCTGACAGGTAACCTCCTGCATAGACCTTAGCCAGTGTCTATCGCTTCGGGGACTGTGCGCTTCGCGCCAGTCCCCTTTTTTATGTCACCTTATTGAACCACGGTATTCCGGCTTACAGATAGACCTCCTCCCTCCGGCTTTCCGCCTTGCGACGCATCAATTCCGCTTTTTCAGGCAA
>NZ_DFTP01000021.1:3533-37812 GCF_002381585.1 Marinimicrobium sp. UBA4209 | reverse complement strand
GACTGGCGTGCAGACTGTTTGACGTACCGATTTCGCTGGTCACCCTGATCTCCCGGGACAAACAGTGGTTCAAATCCGCGCAGGGACTCGGGGTGCCGGAAACTCCGAGAGATGTCGCTTTCTGCGCCCACGCCATCAACCATGATGAACTGCTGCTGGTCGAAGACGCGCGAGTGCACCCGGACTTCCATGACCACCCGGCGGTTACCGACGACCCCCATGTCCGTTTTTACGCGGGCCAGCCCATTCAATATCAGGGCCAACTGGTCGGCACTCTGTGTTTGGTGGATTATGTGCCGGGAACCTTAACGGAGGAGCAGAAAGATACCTTGCGCAGTCTGGCGGCGTGGGTGGAGAACGAGCTAAGGGTGGAGGCGCTCAGTGCGGAACAGACCCAGTTACTTGAAGAGCTGGATGAAGCCCGGCGGAACGCCCTGATCGACCCACTGACCAAGGCCTGGAATCGCCAGGGGATGGACGTATTGATGCAACGGGAGTTGGCGGTGGCGCAGCGGTCGGGCTCAGATGTTTGTGTGATGCTGGTCGACGTGGATTATTACAAACAGGTCAATGATCGTTATGGACACGTCGCCGGTGACGAAGTCTTGCGAGAAGTGGCGCAGCGGCTCCGGGGTGCTGTTCGGCCGCAGGATGTGGTGGCGCGCTACGGGGGCGATGAGTTCCTGGTGTTTGCCGCTCAGTGCCCGGCAGAAATGGGACAGTTTCTGGCGCGGCGGTTGGTCGAGCGGGTCAGTGTCGACCGGTGACGGCAGAGGGCGTGGAGATACCCCTGACTCTGAGTATCGGGGTGACCGCCGCCAATGCCGGCCCCGGCGTGTTGGCCACCAAGCTGGTCAATGCCGCCGATCAGGCGCTCTATGAAACCAAAGCTGCGGGTCGAAACGGGATGACCTTCCGGGCTTTTACTTAATCAACCCAGCGTAGGTTGTTGATCGATCTAAACATTTTTAATATAAAAAATCTTCAGCATTTCAAATCTGTCTAACCGAAAAAGATTCTGACGAAAGTCGTTTCGGGCCAGGACTTGACTGGCCCGAACTGCGAACGACGTCTCGTTTTTGAAATTTCCCGATGTGCTTGAATCGCCCCGTGAGAGAGGAGCGGTGCTGAAAGGATGCGTACAGCCTAAACCGACAACCATAACGTTAATCAAAAGGTTCAAGCATCATGGAAACTATCAACCCCAACCGGTTCTTACGCCGGTGCCTCGCAGTGGCTCTGTGCAGCTCCCTGGCAACCATCGCCCACGCCGATCTCGGCAGCAATCTTGCCCTCAGCGGCGGAGCGGATGGTTCGAGCAAAGGCGGTGGCAGCAGCTACGGCAACGTCAATGACGGCGATCTGAACAGTTACTGGCGGCCCAGTGGCACCAGTGATGAGCGGATCGGCGTGAAAAATTTTGATGCCACGTTCAATACCGTAATCATCCGTGAACTCAATGGCGCCACCACCGGGTGGCGTCTTGAAGATCACGATACCAACGAAGTGCTAGCGTCAGGCTCTACTTTGGGCAGCGAGCGGGTGATCAGCGGATTTGGTGACCGACAGATGTACAAGGTTAACCTGGTTATTGAAAGCGCCAACAGTGCACCGCAGATTGCCGAATTCGAGATCTACAACGATTCCGACGGCGGCGGTAGCTCATCCAGCAGCTCCAGAAGTTCGTCGTCCAGCTCCTCGGATTCTGGCGGCGAAACCGTTCGCTACGAGTCGGAAAACGCGGTCGATTTTGACGGCGTGGTGGCCACCAATCACTCCGGCTACAGTGGCAGCGGCTTCGTTGACCTTCTCAACGACAGTAACAGCTACATTGAATGGGTGGTCAATCAGGCGGATTCCGGCAACGCGACGCTGACGTTCCGGTACGCCAACGGCACTACCGCCAACCGTCCGATGACGGTCAGCGTGAATGGCCAGGTGGCGCATTCCAGCGTTGACTTCGAGGGCACCGGTGGCTGGTCCAGTTGGGACATCCAGACCGTGACGGTCAACCTGGCGGCGGGCAGCAATGTGATCCGCGCCGATGCCACGGTATCCTCGGGTGGGCCGAACTTCGATTACATTGAAGTCAGCGGCGGGGATGGTTCCTCCAGCTCCAGCAGCTCATCCTCGAGCTCGTCGTCCAGTTCTTCGTCCAGCTCGGTACCCAGCGATCCGGGTTCCCCGCTCTCCTGTCAGGAGGCCAACACGGTGCGTGGCTTTGCCTCCCTCGGTGGCGGCACCACGGGCGGTGCCGGCGGTGATGTGGTGACCGTTTCCTCGGGCACCGAACTGGAAGCGGCCCTGGATAACAAAGGCAGCAATCCGCTGACCATCTATGTCGATGGCACCATCACGCCCGGAAATTCCAGCGTGAGCAAGTTCGATATCAAGGACATGAACGACGTGTCCATCATCGGTGTGGGCAACAATGCCCTGTTTGATGGTATCGGCATCAAGATCTGGCGCGCCAACAATGTGATTGTCCGCAACGTCACCATGCGCTATGTCCGTATTGGCGACAAGGACCACATCACCATTGATGGCCCGTCCAGCAACATCTGGATTGACCACAACACCTTCTACAACTCGCTGGATGTGGGCAAGGACTACTACGACGAATTGGTCAGTGGTAAGAACGATATTGATAACATCACGGTCAGCTACAACATCCTGCGCGATAGCTGGAAGACCTCTCTGTGGGGCAGCAGTGATGGCGATGACTCCCACCGCCGGGTGACCTTCTGGGGCAACCACTGGGAAAACGCCAACTCCCGCTTGCCGCTGTTCCGTTTTGGTGAGGGTCATGTCATCAACAACTACTACGACGGCATACTCAGCACCGGCATCAATTCGCGGATGGGTGCCACTATCCGGATTGAAGGCAATGTGTTCGAGAACTCCCAGAACCCGATTGTCTCTTTCTACAGTGATGAAATCGGCTACTGGGATGTCCAGGACAACATTTTCTCAAATATCACCTGGGAAGAAGGATCAGGGGACGACATCATTGCCGGCCCCAATGTCCAGTCAACAGTCAGCTACACACCGCCCTACAGCTACTCTGCGCTTCCAGCGTCGGATGCCAAAGGGCATGTGCTGGCCAACGCCGGAGCCGGTGTGATCAGTAATTGCGTTGCACCCTGATCCCATCTGACTGACCCCAACCCGGTTTAGGCTGACACCCGCGGAGTTCGCTCCGCGGGTATTTCATTCAAAACTCTGATATCGCGACTCTCTCGCTATTTCAAACTTATCTAACCGGTTTCGTTGCGGCTAAATAAGTGTGACCTGGTTCACATTTTGGCTGGCTGAGAATGTGATTGAATCCCCGGTGAGAGACAGGAGCGGTGCTGAACGGACGCAAACCAAAAAACCATAACGTCAAACAAGGTTACGCACATGACAATCATCAACCAATCCGGGCGTATCAGCCGATACGCCTCCAAGGTCGTTTATTCCTCATTATTTTTTGCCTGTATCGCTCAAGCTGATCTGGGGCCGAACCTGGCGCTGGATGCCGGGGCCGATGGTTCCAGTAAAGCCAGTGGCAGCAGCTATGGCAACGCCATTGATGGCGACATGGCGAGCTACTGGCAACCGGGCTCCAGCAGTGATGAACGGATCGGTGTGAAAAACATCGGCAGCAGTTTCAATACTGTCATCATTCGTGAGCTGAACGGTGCCACGACGGGCTGGCGTCTTGAAGACCACGACACCGGTGAGGTGTTTGCCAGTGGTTCAACGCTTGGCTCCGAGCGGATCATTTCCGGATTTGGTGACCAGAGCCTGTATAAAATCAATCTGGTGATCGAGAGCGCGAGTGGCGCACCGCAGATTGCGGAGTTCGAAGTGTACAGCGCAACGGACAGCGGAAGCTCCAGTTCATCGTCTTCGAGTTCGTCGACATCACCAAGTAGCTCCTCCTCGGAGTCGTCCAGTTCCGAAAGCAACAGCTCGGATACGTCTTCCGATAGTTCATCCTCCGAAAGCAGCAGCTCCTCTGAAAGCTCCTCCAGCAGTTCTTCGAGTTCCCAGCCCGGCACACCGGGTGAAGTGCTGTCCTGTGAACAGGCCAACACCGTTCAGGGTTTTGCGTCCCTGGGCGCCGGCACGACCGGTGGTCAGGGCGGGGATGAAGTGACGGTGAGCACCGGCTCCGAGCTGGCCGCGGCACTCAGTAACAAAGGCGGCGCCCCGTTGACCATCTACGTCGATGGCACCATTACCCCGGACAATTCCAACGTGACCAAATTCGATATCAAGGACATGAACGACGTGTCCATCATCGGCGTGGGCGATAACGCCCTGTTTGATGGTATCGGCATCAAGATCTGGCGCGCCAATAATGTGATCGTGCGCAACATCACCATGCGCTATGTCCGCATTGGCGATAAAGATCACATTACCATTGACGGTCCGTCCAGCAATATCTGGATCGATCACAATACTTTCTACAACTCGCTGGACGTGGACAAGGACTACTACGACGAGTTGGTCAGTGGTAAAGGTGAGATCGACAACATCACCATCAGCTATAACATCCTGCGTGATAGCTGGAAAACCTCCCTGTGGGGAAGTAGTGACGGTGACGATTACGACCGCCGGATCACCTTCTGGGGGAACCACTGGGAGAACGCCAACTCGCGCTTGCCGTTGTTCCGCTTTGGTGAAGGGCATATCGTCAATAACTACTACGATGGCGTGATCAGCACCGGGATCAATTCACGTATGGGGGCCACCCTGCGTATTGAGGGCAATGTGTTCGAAGACGCTCAGAACCCGATCGTCTCCTTCTACAGCAGTGAGCTGGGCTACTGGGACGTTGAAGATAATACCTTCAATAACGTCAATTGGGTTGAGTACCCCAGCGATGGCGTGATTGCCGGACCTGATGTGCAGTCCACCACCAGCTATCTGCCCCCGTACAGCTACAGTCGTCTGTTTGCGGCGGATACCAAGGCTCACGTGTTGGCCAATGCGGGCGCCGGTATCGTGACCGATTGCCTGGATGCGCCGGTCAGTGGCGGCGGGGAGCAGTCATCCAGCTCGTCTTCCAGCAGTCAGAACAGTTCCAGTGAGTCCTCTTCAGAGAGTTCGTCGTCCGGTAATTCTTCCAGTGATAGCGGTGAGCCGGTTGAGTTGGGCAGTAATCTGGCTCTGAGTGGTGGCGCCGACGGTTCCAGCAAGGGTGGCGGTACCAGCTATGGCAACGTCAATGACGGCAATCTGGCCAGCTACTGGCAGCCGAGCGGCACCAGTGGTGAACGCATCGGAGTAAAAAATTTCAGTGGTACTTTCAATACCGTGATCATCCGAGAGCTCAATGGCGCCACGGAAAGTTGGCGTCTGGAAGATCACGATACCAATGAAGTACTCGCATCCGGCTCGACCCTGGGCAGCGAACGGATCATCACCGGTTTTGGTGACCGAGACCTTTACAAAGTCAACCTGGTTATCGACAGCGCCAGCAGTGCGCCGCAGATTGCCGAGTTTGAAATCTACAACGCGACCGGTGACGTATCTGACGGCGGCTCGTCCTCCAGCAGTTCGTCCAGTGACTCGTCTTCCAGCTCGTCCGACAGCAGCGACAGTTCGTCCAGCGATTCCTCATCGTCGGACAGCTCCAGCAGCAATTCGAGCAGCTCAAGCAGTCAGTCGAGCAGTAGCTTCCCGGATTACTCTGGACCGCTGAGTAATGATTGCGTGGAGTTGGCTACCAACCCGAACGTCAACTGGCGTGATACCGCCCTACAGACGGACCAGGAGATCGTTGAATGCCTGGCGCAGACTCTGGGCCGTGCCGTGGGCTATGGTGAAAACGCTCTGGGCGGCTATGACCCCAATGGCAACAGCACGCTGACTGTGATTACCAAAAGCAGCAGTGACTCGGTAGAGCAGCAGATTTTTGATGCCATGAGCAGCGAAGATCATCACTGGATTGTGTTCGACAAGAATGACTTTGCGCCCGAAACGGAAGTGGCCATGTACCGTCTGCACTGCAGCAACTCGGATGTTCTGAGCCGTATCGGTGGTACCGAGGCGGAGTGTGTCGATTACCGTCAGTGGTGTTCGAATCGCGGCTATAACGATCACGATCAGTGTCTGGAGGAGTTCTTCAACAATCGTCTGGACGATAAAGACCTTCCCATTCGCAACCCGGTGATCAGTTCCAATACCACCATCGACGGTCGCATGAGTAATGCCTACTTCCGCTTCAGTGGTTTTGCCATCGGGAAGGACAGCTCCGGTCAGCCGACCCAGACCGCCAACAGCGTGATTCTGACCCACCTGGATTTCCGCGGCGCGGGCCACACCGAAGATCACGGACTGGACCCGGACATGATTCGCTCTACCGGTGCGTCTCACGATATCTGGATTCACAAGAACACGTTTGACCTGACCGGTGACTCGGCGTTTGACGTGAAAGTCGGTGCCTACGATATCACCATGTCGTTCAACCGGGTGGTGGACGTCAAACGTGCCGCTTTGCACGGATCCAGTGATAGTCGTGAGATCAACGAAAACATCACCACTACCATGCACCACAATGCCTTTGTGACCCGGGATGATCTGTACTTCGAGTTTGGCAACACGGCGCGCCGGGTTCCGCTGATCCGTCGGGGCACGTCCCATATGTGGAACAACCTGTTCATGAACTACCGCAAAGACATCATCAGTGTCCGCGTGGGTGCCGACCTTCTATGGGAGGACAATGCGCTGGTCATCAATGGCGACTTCCAGGAGAAAGACGATATCAACAGCGCGCTGGACGAGCTGCAGGGCAACCTGACCCGCGATGTCAGCGGCGGCAGCTACCGCGCCGATGGGGTTTACCTATGGTTCGGTAATAGCGCGTGCGATATCAACGCCTCAACCCAGCGTGCGCTGACGGATGCGTCGGGCAGTGTCGGTGATCTGTCTCAGCAGTACACCGTGGCGTCTCGCGATACGATCAATGATTTCCGGCTGGATGCGGGACAGGACTTGATTGATTACGTGAGCGCGACCGCTGGCAAGTACGGCGAGCTGCCGTTCAACTCGCCACTCGCGGGCGATATCTACTACGTACTGAGCTTGGGCAAGGTGCCCTGTCAGTAAACCCGTCGATTTCCAACGACGGCGAATCCCCTCGCTTGACGGGCCGACCTTTGTGTCGGCCCTTTTTTGTCCGTCTCAACGGTATTCCCCATGGCGGGCCGGACGTTACGAATTGATATGTCCGTTATTTATTGGTCTGGTGATGATTCAAGCCAGGGTCTGCGGCCGTCTTTGCGGCCGACAGGGAGGGTTTTGGCGGTGGACTCGATCCAGTCCCGGACTTCTTCGGTCAACTGCTTGCGATCTTTGCCCTCGCTGGAAATCGGCTCGCCGATCACCATCGTGATGGTGCCCGGGTACTTCAGGTAATCCTTATGGGGCCAGCATTCGGCACCATTGTGGGCCACTGGGATGACCGGGCAGCCGGCGGTGCAGGCAATATCGGCGCCGCTGCGGGCGTAGGGCACCACCTGACCGGGACGGGTGCGGGTACCCTCCGGGAAAATCAGCACGTTATTGCCATCCTTGATGGCCTGGACGCCCTTCTTCTTCACATCACGCAGCGCCTGGGTTTTATTGCTCCGATCGATGGCGATGGGTTTCAGTGCCGCCAGGCCCCAACCGAAAAACGGGATGCGCAGCAGTTCTTTTTTCAGAATGGTGGAGATGGGCTGGAAGAACAGTTGTAAGTACAAGGTTTCCCACACGCCCTGGTGCTTGGACATCACCACATAGGGTTGCAGATCGTTGCGGATATCGCCTCGCACCTCAATGCGGATATTGCAGCAGAACCAGAGCCAGAACATCACAAAGCGGTTCCACTGATTGATCAGCCGGTAGCGCCATTGGTAGGGAAGAAACGGCCAGATCAGTGTGCTCAAAGCACCAAACAGGATCCCCGATCCGTAGTAGCCAATATCGAAAATCGTGGTGCGGACGTAGAGAAAGGCTTTGTACAACACGGTTAAGGCTGTCCTTCGTGGTCTTGCGGATCGGAGGGGGCGGCGTCGGCCTGTTCGGGCTCTGACAGCAGCGCTGTCACCGCGGCCTCCAGGTGGTCGAAAATGCGCACCTGTTCCAGCTCGGCGGCATCCAGGAACGAGGCCAGTTCGGCTTCGGTCTCACGTCCGCGCCCGGTGCGCACCAGGCAGGGCTGACAGCCCTTGGTCAGGGCTGCTTGCAGATCTTTGCTGGTGTCGCCCACAAACCAGGCCGACTGCACCGAGGTGTTGAACACCGCCTCGATGGCATCGAGCATGCCGGTTTTGGGTTTGCGGCACTTGCAGTCCTCGTCCGGGTGGTGGGGGCAGTAAAAAATCGCCTCCAGCTTGCCGCCGTTTTCTTCCACCAGGGCGGTAAGTTTGGCGTGCATGGCCTCCAGGTCGTCCAGGTCGAAAAGGCCCCGGGCGAGGCCGGACTGGTTGGTGGCCACTACCGGTGTGAAACCGGCCCGACTGAGCCGGGCGATGGCTTCAATGCTGCCGGGAATGGGCTGCCATTCCTCGACGGACTTGATGTAATCGCCGGCGTCTTCGTTGATCACGCCGTCCCGGTCCAGAATGATCAGTTTCATGGCTCAGCCTTTCGCCGGAGCGAGCAGGGAAATATCGGCGACCGCCAGGAACAGGTCACCCAGTTGCTGCAGCAGTGCCAGACGGTTATTGCGCAGCTTGTCATCCTCCGCGTTGACCATTACCTGGTCGAAGAAAGCATCCACCGGCTCCTGCAGGTCCGCCAGTTGCGTCAGCGCCTCGGTGTAAGCGCGTTTGGCAAACAGAGGCTCGACCACCTTGGCTTTCGCCTGCACCGCTTCGGCCAGCGCTTTTTCGGCGGACTCCTGCAGCAGGGCGGGGTCGAGCTCACCGGCCGGCGCGCCGGACTTGGCCAGAATATTGGCTACCCGCTTGTTGGCGGCGGCGAGCGCCTGGGCCTGGGGCAACTGATAAAACTCGTGCACCGCCTTCACCCGCTGGTCGATATCCAGAGGATTGCTGACTTTGCGCGCACTCACCGCGAGGAACACTTCCACCGGAATGCCGGCGTCTTCGTACCAGGCGCGGAAGCGCTCGAGCATATAGTCCAAGATACGGTTGAGTGGAGCTCCCGCTTTGGGGGTTCCTGAGATGAGGCCGTGCAAGGTTAACGAGTCTACCAAAAGTTTGCGTAAGTCTAGGTCTAAGTTTTTCTCTACTAAAAGGCGCAAAGCTCCGAGACTCGCTCGGCGTAAAGCAAACGGATCTTTGGAGCCTGTAGGCTGCTGTCCGATGCCGAAAATGCCGGAAATTGTATCCAGGCGGTCCGCCAGGGCGATGATGGCTCCGGTAGTGGTTTCCGGCAGCGCGTCGCCGGCAAACTTGGGAAGGTATTGCTCCTTCATGGCCTGGGCGACTTCTTCGTGCTCGCCGTCGTTGCGAGCATAGTAGTAACCAGCGATGCCCTGCATTTTGTCGAATTCCAAGACCATTTCGGTGACTAGGTCAGACTTGCACAGTTGGCCGGCACGTGTTGCTAGCGAGGGGTTTGCTCCGATCTCTGCAGCAATTATGTGAGCTAAAGCCGCGATGCGCTCGGTTTTCTCGAACACGCTGCCAAGCTGTTTCTGGAACACGATGGGCTTGAGCTGCTCACGGCGACTTTCCAGAGTGTGCTTGAGGTCGGTATCGAAGAAGAAGGCAGCATCGGACAGGCGCGGGCGGATCACCCGCTCGTTGCCGTCGATGACCTGTTCCGGATCGTCGCTTTCGATATTGGCCACGGTGATGAAGTGGGGCATCAGCTTGCCCTGAGCGTCCACCAGGTGAAAGTACTTCTGGTGTTCTTTCATGGAGGCAATCAGCGCTTCGGCGGGCACGTTCAGGAAGCGCTTTTCGAAGTTGCCCAGCAGCGCCACCGGCCACTCCACCAGCGCGGTCACTTCATCCAGAAGATCGTCGTCGATCACCGCCGTACCGCCGACTTTTTTGGCTTCCGCGTCCACCTGCTCGCGAATCAGGTCCCGACGGGCGTCCATATCGGCCAGTACATAGCCGGTGGAGGCCAGCTTCTCGAGATAGTCGCTCGGGTTGAACAGATCCAGCTCGTGGTTGTAATGGAAGCGGTGGCCGCGGGTGCAGCGGTTGGCGCGCAGTCCGAGCACTTCGGCGTCGACGATTTCGTCGCCGTAGAGCATCACCAGCCAGTGGGCCGGACGGACAAATTCGGTGCGGCTGGCGCCCCAGCGCATGCGCTTGGCGATGGGCAGCTTGGCCAGGGCGTCATTGACGATATCGCCCAACAGCTCTACCACCGACTGGCCGCCGGCCTTGGAGCGGGCCACCAGTTTGTCCGCCTTGCCGTCATTCTCGGTGGTCAGCTCGGTCACGCTCAGGCCGTTTTTACTGGCGAAGGCCTCGGCGGCCTTGGTGGGGTTGCCGTCCTGATCGAAGGCAATCTTGGCCGGCGGGCCGTAGGTGACCACCTCTTTGACCGGGGTCTGCTCGGCCAGGTCTCTTACCAATACCGCCAGGCGGCGCGGGCTGGCGTAGGCGTGAATGGCATCGTAGTCCAGATCCTGGGTGTCCAGGCCGCCGGCGATGCCCTCGCGCAGGGCGTTCATCAGGGTTTTCAGGGCTTTGGGGGGCAGCTCTTCGGTGCCCAGTTCAAACAGAAAATCGGCACTCATTGGTCGTCTCCCTCTGCCGCGAGAAGTTCATTGCGCAGGGCTTCGGGGGCCAGGGGGAAGCCCAGGGCCTTGCGGGCGTCGAAGTAGGCCTGAGCGACGGCCCGGGCCAGGCTGCGCACCCGCAGAATAAAGCGCTGCCGTTCAGTCACGGAAATGGCGTGACGGGCGTCCAGCAGGTTGAACGCGTGGGAGGCCTTCATCACCATTTCATAGGCCGGCAGGGGCAGCCCCTCCCCGATCAGGCGCTCGCTCTCGCGCTCGTAGACATCAAAACTGTTGAACAGCGACTCGGTGTCGGCCTGCTCGAAGTTGTATTTGGACATTTCCACTTCGTTCTGGTGGAACACATCGCCGTAGGTGACCTTGTCGCCCGCCGGGTTCACGGTCCAGACCAGATCGTAAATGGAGTCCACCCCTTGCAGGTACATGGCAATCCGCTCCAGACCATAGGTGATCTCGCCGGTGACCGGGTAGCACTCGAGGCCACCCACCTGTTGGAAGTAGGTGAACTGGGTGACTTCCATGCCGTTCAGCCAGACTTCCCAGCCCAGGCCCCAGGCCCCGAGGGTGGGCGATTCCCAGTTATCTTCCACAAAGCGGATGTCGTGGATCGCGGGATCAATGCCCAGCTCCTTCAGCGAACCCAGGTACAGCTCCTGAATGTTGGCCGGGGAGGGCTTCATTACCACCTGAAACTGGTAATAGTGCTGCAGCCGATTGGGATTCTCGCCGTAGCGGCCGTCGGTGGGCCGGCGGCAGGGCTGCACGTAGGCGGCGTTCCAGGTTTCCGGGCCGATCGAGCGCAGGAAGGTGGCCGGGTGAAAGGTGCCCGCGCCCACTTCCAGGTCCAGCGGTTGCAGGATCACGCAGCCCTGGCGTGCCCAGTAGGATTGCAGGGCGAGAATCAGCCCCTGAAAGGTACTGACATCGGGCGAGTGGGCGCCGGCGGGGGTTTGACTGTCTGACACGGGTAACCTGCCTCCGAGCATGAGGTCGAGAAATTGAAGTCGCGTTATATAACGCGCCAGTCGCCAGGACGCTGATGGTGCACCAGGGCCCTGAGCGAAAACAGCCGCGAATTATAGCGGTAGTTGGGGGGTGATTGGTACGGCTGGTTGCCGTAAACTGCGCGCACTTTGGCGATTTAACGGTGGTTTAGGCATGAAAGAACGGTTCGCCGTATGGATGTTGAAGCTCCTCGGGCGCCTGCCGTTGTCTGTGGGGCGAGTGTTCGGCGGCTTTGCCGGCTGGCTGATGTGGCTCAGCAGTGGCCGCTCTGCCCGTATTACCCGGCAGAACCTGGCACTGTGCCAGCCCCATATCAAAGATCGGGCCCGGGAGCGGCTGGTGCGCCAGAGCCTCACCGAGACCGGCAAAACCGTCGCGGAGGCGGCGGCGGTCTGGCTGCACTCCTGGGAATGGCTGCAGCGGCATATTGTCGAGGTGGAAAACGACGAGGCGCTCAAGACGGCCCTGACCGAAGGGCAAGGTGTACTGGTTCTTGCGCCCCATTTAGGCAACTGGGAAGCGGTTGGTCCCTTTCTGGCCAGCTACGCCCGTTTGACGGCGCTCTACCAGCCGCCTCGTCAGCCGGCACTGGACGAGATGATTCTCAAAGGGCGCAGCAAAGACAATATCGATATGGCGCCGACCAATCGCCGAGGAGTCAGTCAACTGCTTAAAGCGCTGAAGCGGGGTGAGATTGTCGCGATTCTGCCCGACCAGGTGCCCGAGCGTGGCAATGGTGCGGAAGTGGCGCCCTTCTTCGGGCAACCGGCGCTTACCATGACACTGGTGCACGGTCTGATTCAACGCACTGGCTGCAAGGTCGTGAGTGTGTTCGCCCAGCGGGTTCCAAAAGGTTTCAAAATGGTGGTTCTGCCCGCAGACGAACGGATATACGCGGAGGATGCGGCTGAGTCAGTCGCCGGCCTGAACCGCAGCGTGGAAGACTGTGTGCTCAGAGCGCCGACCCAATATCAATGGGAATACAAGCGGTTTCGCCGGCTACCGGATGACTACGCGCCCCGCTATTGAACAATTTCCAGGCCTTAACCTTTGTAACGCAGGCCGTTGACGCCGCCAGCCCCCGCACTGGGGTACACTGTATGAATATGATCATCAATCGGAAGGGAAACATGAACAACCGTCCCCTGAAATGGGTGGCCTTGCTGCCGTTATTGACACTCCTCTCGGCGTGCAGCACCCATCACGTTCTCGTCAAAAAAGCGGATATGGAAGCCGCCAATCAGTGCCTGTTGGCACAACAGCAGCGCGATCTGACTTTTGAGCAACAACAGCAGCAAATTGCCGAGGCGCTGGAGCTGCTGCGCCAGAGCATTGAGCTGCAGCAACAGGATGAGCAAGCGCTGCGCGATCTGGTTGAAAGTGAACGAGACGGGCGTGAGTCCAGGGGCGCTGGTAGCGAATGTGCGCAGGGCCTGGCTCTGCCGGTTCCCGGTGACGCCATGGACAAAAAGGTCGTAGGTGCCAAAGAGCGGGTACTGCTGACGGACCTGGGAATTGTTTTGCAGTCCCGGGTCGACACGGGCGCGACCACCTCCTCCATGGACGCCCGGGAGATTGAGATCTTTGAGCGCAACGGTGATGAGTGGGTGCGGTTCAAAATTCACGACCCGGCCCTGGACCAGCTGGTGGAGCTGGAACGTCCCCGGTCGCGCAAAGTCCGTATTATTCAGGCCAGCAGCGAAGATGTTGAAAAACGCCCGGTGGTGGAAATGCGCATCACCATGGGCTCCTTGACCCAGATGGCGGAATTCACCCTGTCAGATCGCAGCCATATGGAGTTTCCCCTGTTAATTGGCCGCAATGTCCTGCGCGATGTCATGTTGGTAGACGTCGCCCGGGATAATATTACCGAACCCAAACCGCCCAAACCTTCGGATGTCGACAAGAGCACTGACGAATGACCCAATCCCGCGTCCCCTTCTACCTGATTGTGGTGAGTCTGGTGGTGGCCGGGTTGGCGACCGCCTGGGCCCGGCATGTGGAAATGGAGCTGCCCTTCTGGCCCGGTGAGCAGCGGCCGGTCTGGTTGGTGGAAGCCCGGGTCGATTTTCAGGCCACCGGGGGCGAGGTGCTGGTCAGCCTGGATTTGCCCGATAATCCGCCGGATTTCCGCCTGCACACCGAACACGCAACGTCCCCCGGGTACGGCTTCTCCATCATCGAAGAGGGTGGTGATCGCCGGGGGGAGTGGTCCAAACGCGAAGCGAGGGGGCCTCAAACGCTGTATTACAAAGCGCAACTGATCGGTGGTGTGTCGGAAGTAGGGCCGCAACCAAGCCCCGATGATGAGCAACAAGCGCCGAAGCCCCGCTCACTGTACTGGGAAGAGCCGCAGGATACAGCGGCCAATCAGTTGTTGTCTCAGGCGTTGGAGACATCCAGTACCCCCGAGAGCCTGACCCGCGAGCTGATCAAGCGACTGAACAACCCGACCGGCGATCAGAATGCGTCGTTGCTGATCGAAGAGGTGGGCAGTCGTTCCCTGCTGCTGGAACGGCTGCTGAACCAGGCCGATATTCCCGCCCGCCAGGTCATGGGTCTGTTTCTGGAAGACGCCCGTCGCCGCCAGACACTGACCCCGATGGTGGAAGCCTACAATGGCGAGGAGTGGGTGCTGTTCAACCCTCAGACCGGTGAACAGGGCGTGCCGGAGAACTTGGTGCTCTGGCATCGCGGCGGAGCGTCCCTGCTCGACGTCACCGGGGGGCGAAACTCCGGGGTCAGCTTCTCCATGATCCGCCAGACCGTGCCCGCTGAAGAGCTGGCGGTGGCGCAATTCAGTGACAGTGCCTTCGCCCTGCTGGGGGTTCAGCAGCTTCCCATTGAAGAGCAGAGCATGTTCAAAATGCTTTTCCTGTTGCCGCTGGGTGCATTGGTCGTGGTGTTCATGCGCATTATTGTGGGCCTCAAAACCTCCGGTACCTTTATGCCGGTACTGATCTCCCTGGCGTTTCTGCAAACCTCACTGCTGCCCGGCCTGATCAGTTTTGTGGTGGTAGTGTCGCTCGGGCTGATGCTGCGCAGCTACCTCTCACACCTGAACCTGTTGCTGGTGGCCCGGATCGCGACGCTGGTGGTGCTGGTGATCTTCCTGATTTCGATGCTGAGCCTGCTCGGCTATCAGTTGGGATTCAGTACCGGTATGACCATCACCTTTTTCCCGATGATCATCATCGCCTGGACCATCGAGCGCATGTCGATTCTCTGGGAGGAGGAAGGTGCCCACGAAGTGGTGATTCAGGGCGGGGGCAGTCTGCTGGTGGCGGTGATGGCGTATCTGTTGATGCAACTGCCCCTGGCCAACCATCTGAGCTTCAACTTTCCGGAGCTGAACCTGGTGATCCTGGCGTTGATCATGCTGATGGGCCAATACACCGGCTATAAATTGTCGGAATTGCGCCGGTTCCGGGCCATGGCGCTGGAGCAGGAAGCCGCCGCGGGGTCGGACAAACCATGAAGTGGATCAGCCCCTGGCGTCTGAAAAAGCTGGGTATTCTCGGCATGAATGCCCGCAACCGGGAGTTCATTGGCCGCTACAATACCCGCTCGCGCTATCCGCTGGTGGATGACAAACTGAAAACCAAACTGCTCACTGAGGAGTTTGGTTTGGCAACGCCGGCCCTGCGCTTTGTGGTGTCGGAGCAGCACGCGATCAGCCACATCGAGAAACAGCTTCACGAACTCGATGGCTTCGCGGTGAAGCCCGCCAAAGGCTCCGGCGGTAAAGGCATTCTGGTGATTACTGGCCGCAATGGGGGCAAGTTTGTAAAGGCCTCCGGAGCGGAAATTGACATTGAAGAAATCCGTCGGCACATGTCCAACACTCTCGCCGGTCTGTACTCCCTGGGGGGCAAGCCCGATGTGGTGATCGTCGAGGACCTGATTGAGTTCGACGATATTTTTGAGGGCTATTCCTACGAGGGCGTGCCGGATATCCGTGTGGTGGTCTTCAAAGGCTACCCGGTGATGGCCATGCTGCGCCTGGCCACCCATGCCTCCGATGGCAAGGCGAATCTCCACCAGGGCGCCGTGGGCGTGGGGCTGGATATTGCCACGGGACGCTGCCTGAAGGCGGTCCAGTTCGGTCTGGGCGTCTCCTTGCACCCGGACACCAAGAAGCCCCTGAACGAAATCAAGGTGCCGGACTGGCGCTCAATGCTGGTGCTCGCCTCGCGCTGCTATGGAATGACCGGTCTGGGATACATCGGCACCGACATTGTGCTCGATAAAAGCCGGGGACCCCAGCTCCTGGAGCTCAATGCCCGTCCGGGGCTGGCGATTCAGGTGGCTAACGGCTTGGGACTGCTACCCCGATTGCGCCATATTGAGTCCCTGAAGGCCGGCCTGCACAAGACGCCGGAGGCCCGTGTGGATTATGTGATGAAGGCCTTTGCCGAAGCGATTCCCGAGGACCCGGCGGCCGGGCCAGCCCAGAAAATTGCCTGATTCCCTTCGGTTTACGCGCAAACCGCCGATACGCTAGTGTATCCCCCTGACACCAGACTCACTTCGGACTCCGGGACTGCCCATGAACGGTAAGGCGCAACACGCCCAGAAACTGCTGCTTTTCAAGCTTACGCCTACTCAGAGCTTTGCGATGGGCACGCTCAAGGTGCGTGAGATCATTCCCTATACCCGTTTCAACCGCATTCTGCAGGAACACCCGGCGATTCTCGGCGCGACCACCGTGCGGGGCAAAACCATTCCGGTCATCGATATGGCGGCGGCGGTGGGCTACAAACCCTTGTCCGACGAGGAGATGCGTCAGGGGTCGATCATCATAACCGACTGCCAGCGCAAGGACATTGGCTTTCTGGTGCGCGGTATCGACCGGATTGTGGATGCCAACTGGAAAGAGGTGAAGGCGCCCCCGCAGATGCTGGGCAAGAGGGCCTTTGTCACCGGCCTGTATATGCACGAGGATCAGGCGGTTCAGTTGATCGACCTGGAACTGCTTTTTGCCCAGGTTTACCCCGATCCGCCGGGCCGCCGTCGGGCGGTGCTGACCGATGTCCAGCGTGAACAGCTCAAGCCGCTGAATATCCTGCTGGTGGACGACTCCCATGTGGCCCGCAAGCAACTCCAGGATGCGCTGGACGGACTGAATATTCCCTACCAGGTACTGACCAATGGCGAAAAAGCCCTGCAGCGAATGCGCCAGGCGGCCAAAGGCAACAACGCCATTGATATTCTGGTGAGTGATATCGAAATGCCGGGGCTCGACGGTTACGAGCTGGCCTTCAGCGTGCGTGACGACAAGGCGCTGAGCCACGCTTACATCATTCTGCACACCTCACTGAACAGCGAAATGAGTGTGAGCTATGCCCATCAGGTTGGTGCCAATGAAGCGCTCACCAAGTTCGACGCCGAGGAGCTGGTCCACGCTATGCTTCGCGGCGCCAAAACACTGACCGAGGGCTGATTAAAGCACCATGACGCCTTCGGCTTCGAACAGCGCGCCCTTGGGTAACTGGTTGATACCCACCGCAGCACGGGCGGGGAACGGCTGGCGGAAGTGGCGCGCCATGACTTCGTTGACCACGGTAAAGTTGTCCAGATCGGTCAGATAGAGGTTCAGCTTGACGATGTGGTTCAGGCTGCCATTGGCGGCTTCACACACGGCGGCCAGGTTTTTAAAGACCTGCTCGGCCTGGGCTTCAAAGCCTCCGTCCACCAACTCCATGGTTTCCGGGTTCAGCGGAATCTGGCCCGACAGGTAAACGGTATTGTCGACTTTGACGGCTTGCGAGTAAGTGCCGATGGCCTCCGGGGCCTTATCGGTGTGGATCACGGCGCGGTTGGTCATAACAGAATCCTTCGGTAATGCTCTGCGTGGGAAAACCACTCAGTATAGTGATTGGCGGGCGTCAGGGCCAGATATTGCGCGGCGCCCTCATCGAGACGCCCTGCGCGAGCTACCCGAAATGGGGTACAATGCGCGCCTTTGTGGTGCAGCCCACCATAAGCCTCTTTCCCCACAAACGACAATCACAACAACGCTCCGAATGACGGTATGCAGCACAGTAGGCGGCATGCCGGCGGTGGCGTCGTTCACAGTTACGGACCGCACATGACCACTTCCACCAGCCCGACCCTGACCAAAGCCCAGATGTGGCTGATCGAAATCGCCCTGGCCGTGGGCGGTTTTGGTATCGGTACCGGGGAGTTCGCCACCATGGGCCTGATGCCGGGTATCGCCGAGGGTCTGGGGGTGAGCGAGCCTCAGGTCGGTCATGTCATCAGCAGCTACGCACTGGGTGTGGTAGTGGGGGCACCGCTGCTGGCGGTGTTTGGCGCGCGGCTGTTCCGGCGGCACTTGCTGATCGGTCTGATGGGCTTTTACACCCTGGCCAATATCGCCAGTGCCCTGGCGCCGAGCTATGAGTCGCTGCTGGCATTCCGGTTTATTGCCGGCCTGCCCCACGGTACCTATTTCGGGGTGGCCGCTCTGGTGGTGGCCAGTCTGGCGCCGCCCAGTGATCGGGGCAAGGCGGTCAGCCGGGTGATGATCGGGCTGACCCTGGCGGTGTTGATCGGCAACCCGCTGGCAACCTGGCTGGGTCAGTCCATCAGTTGGCGCTATGCTTTTGTCCTGGTCGCGGCGGTGTCGTTTCTGACGGTGATCCTGATTGTCATTTACCTGCCCCTGGACCGAAACCAGCCCCGTAACCGCCCGGTGGCCGAACTCAAGGCGTTTCACCGCCCTCAGGTATGGCTGGCCCTGATGATCGGTGCCACCGGCTTTGCCGGCGTCTTCTGCGTGTTCAGCTATCTGGCCCCTACCCTGCTGTACGTCACCGAGGTGGAAAAAGGCTGGATTCCCATCGCCATGGCGACCTTCGGCGCGGGCGGCTTTCTGGGCAATATTCTCGGCGGCTGGTTGTTCGACAAATTCCAGTTCAAGGCGGTGGGCGGCGCGTTGCTCTGGAGCCTGGCGGTGTATCTGGTGTTCCCTTCGGCCACCGGTGAGCTGTGGAGCATTCTGATGATGACCTTCCTGGTGGGCACGGTGGCGGCGGTATCACCGCCCCTTCAGACCCACCTGATGGATGTGGCGGTGGGCGCCCAGACCCTGGCTGCCGCCTCCCACCACGCGGCCTTCAATACGGCGAATGCCATTGGCCCTATGCTGGGAGGCCTGGCGATTTCGGCGGGCTTGGGTTGGAGTTCGACGGGTTATGTCGGTGCCACCACGGCCGTGGCGGGGCTGGTGTTTTTCGCATTGGCCTGGCGGATGGAGCGGCGTCAGGCTTAAAAAGGCCGCGAGCGGAGTGGTCAAACCTGGCAAATCATGAAAAGGCCATCAAAAACTAATATAAATCATATTATTGGTGGCTGGATGTGTTTTTTTGATCATCAGAGCAATATTATTTCGTTATATATATAAAAATAGGCATAAAAGACACTCATTTATCGCTCCGGCGATAGATCCTGACATTCAAAACTGAGTCGGAACCCGATAACCTTCATGGTAATTCTTCCGGCGCCTGTTACTCTCATTGCTTATCCCCAGGCGCCGTATCGGCCGTCCATGCGCTTTGGTTCAGGAGTAATGAGTGACCCACTATGAATGACAGGTTTGATCCGGCTGAGCATGCCCACCGACGCCTGAACCCCATGACCGGTGACTGGGTGTTGGTATCTCCACATCGTGCCAAACGCCCCTGGCAGGGGCAGTCCGAGGATCCCGATACCCATCGCCGACCGGCGTACGATGCCACCTGTTACCTCTGCCCCGGTAATCACCGAGTAAACGGTGAGCCGAATCCCGATTATGCCGCGACCTATGTGTTCGACAACGACTTTGCGGCGCTCACACCGGATACACCGGTCACGCAGGACCAGGATCCACTGTTTACTCTGGCGTCCGAACAGGGCTGCAGTCGGGTTATCTGCTTTTCGCCCGATCACAGTAAGACCTTGCCCGAGCTGGGTATCGATGAACTGGAGCGTGTTGTGGCCTGCTGGTGTGAGCAGACCCGGGAACTGGGTGAGCAGTACCGCTGGGTGCAGGTGTTTGAGAACAAGGGGGCGATGATGGGGTGCTCCAACCCTCACCCTCATGGGCAAGTATGGGCGCAGCAACAGCTGCCCACATTGGCGGCGCGAAAACAGGAACGGTTTGCCCGGTATTTCCAGGAGCGGGGCCGCACCATGTTGGACGATTATGTCGAGCGCGAAACGGCACAACAAATCCGGGTAGTGTTTCAGAACCAGGACTGGTTGGTAGTGGTTCCCTATTGGGCGGCCTGGCCCTATGAAACCCTGCTGCTACCGCGCTTTCCCATAGCGCGCTTATCGGAGCTCAGCACGGACCGCTTCCGGTTACTGGCGGAGGCTATCCAGCACTTGACCACTCTGTACGATAACCTGTTTCAAACGTCTTTTCCCTACTCCATGGGTTGGCACGGCGCCCCGTTTGACGGAGAGAGTCACCCCGAGTGGCGGTTGCACGCTCACTTCTTCCCGCCCTTGTTGCGCTCGGCGAGTGTGAAAAAGTTTATGGTGGGATATGAAATGTTGGCGGAAGCGCAGCGCGATCTCACGCCCGAACAGGCGGCAGAACGTTTGCGGGCTTTGCCCCGTGTTCACTACAAACAGCAGGTGGAATGATGGACGAAACGGAAAAACTGACACAGTCTTTCGAGCGCACCTTTGGCCGCCGGCCCGAAACGGTGGCCTATGCCCCGGGGCGCGTCAATTTGCTGGGTGAGCATACCGACTATAACGGCGGTTTTGTCTTTCCAGCAGCCATCAATTTTGGCACCTGGGTGGCCGCCGCCAAACGCCCGGATCGGAAGGTGTCGGTGTTGGCGTTGGATTATTCTGGGGACGCCAGTCATTTTTCTCTCGACGATATCACGCAGGATCCGGTTCAACCCTGGAGCAACTATGTGCGAGGTGTACTCAAGGCGTTAATGGTCCGGCACCCCGTGGGCGGATTGGAGCTGACCATCACCGGTAATGTGCCACAAGGCGCGGGGCTGAGCTCTTCCGCTTCCCTGGAGATTGCCTTGCTCAAAGCGATCGCCAGCCTTTATGAGTTGCCTCTCTCTGGCGTCGATGCGGCGTTGCTCGGCCAATGGGCCGAGAATGAATTTGTCGGCTGTTCCTGCGGCGTAATGGATCAGATGGCCTCCGCGCTGGGAAAGCAGGGGGGCGCTCTGCTTCTGGACTGTGAGTCGCTGCAGTTTGAGCATCGTGCTATTGACCCCGAATTCCAGATTGTCATCGTCGACTCAAACGTCAAGCGCGGACTGGTGGGAAGCGAGTACAACCTTCGTCGTCAGCAATGTGAGCAGGCTGTCGGCGTGTTGGGGGTCAATTCCCTGAGAGAAGTCGATATTGAGAGCCTGCTACAGGCACAATCAGCGATGTCGGATGTGGTGTTCCGTCGGGCACGCCATGTGGTGTCAGAAAATACGCGAACCCTGGCAATGGCCCGGGCATTGGCTGAATCCGATTACCGAGCCGTGAGCCGGCTGATGGCGCAATCGCATGACTCTATGCGGGACGATTTTGAAATAACCGTGCCGCCAATCGACACGCTGGTTTCAATTATTCAGCAGGTGCTGGGTGCGCAGGGGGGCGCTCGAATGACCGGCGGTGGGTTTGGCGGATGCGCGGTTGCGCTAGTGCCGACGAACCTGATTGAAGATGTGCGACGCGCCGTGGCCGAGGAGTATCACAAGCGCACGGGCTTGCGGGCGCAAACCTATGTCTGTACACCGGAGAACGGCGCTTTTCTGGAGTGAGCCGACCGGCTTGATACCCAAACGGGCGGCGGCGACCCTTTGGCGCCAATGAATCAGTTCTTCGCCCGATTGATCCGAAGGACAAAGCTCAGGTTACGCACCCGGCGCATGATATTGGCCAGGTGAATGCGGTTGTGCACGCCGATGCAAAGGTTGATGACGCTGTTGTGGGCGTCCCGTTCGTTCACCTTGATGTGCTCAATGGAGCCGCCCTGCTCGGTCACCCGGGTGGCCAGGGTGGCGATGATGCCCCGCTCGGACTCCACTTCCACCCGCACATCCACCAGGAACTCGCCGGTGACCGTGGGCGCCCAATTGACGTAGCTGATTTTCTCCGGTTTGTGGCGCAGCTCGGTTATGTTGCGGCAGGTGTCCTGGTGGACCACCAGGCCCTTGCCCGAGCTGATGTGACCGATGATCGGGTCGCCCGGAATCGGGCGGCAACAGCGGGCGAAGGTGATCATCATGCCTTCGGCGGAGTCGATGGTCAGCGGTGAGTAGATGCTGCCGCTGGGGGGATTGACGTCGGCGTCCGGCTGCAGCAGTTTGGCTACCGCCTGCGCGACCCGGTTGCCCAGGCCAATATCCTCGAGCAGGTCCTCCATGGACTTCATCTGGGTGGCGGTGAGCAACTGCTTTTCCTGCTCTTCGCTCAATTGATCCAGCTTGAGGCCGACATCCGCCAAGGAGCGGCTCAGCAGTCGCTTGCCCAGGGCGACCGACTGGTGGTGGCGCTGGTGCTTGAGGAAGTGGCGAATGGCGCTGCGGGCCTTGCCGGACACGGCGAAATTGAGCCAATTGGGGTTGGGCTGGGCGCCCTGGGAGGTAATGATATTGACCTTCTGGCCACTCTGCAGCGGCTGAGACAGGGGCGCGAGCCGGCCGTTGATCCGGCAGGCGACGCAGTTGTGGCCAATGTCGGTGTGGACCGCGTAGGCGAAGTCAATCGGCGTGGCCCCGTGGGGCAATTCGACAATGCGTCCTTTCGGGGTGAACACGTAGACTTCGTCGGGGAACAGGTCGATTTTGACGTTCTCGATGAACTCCAGCGAGTCGCCCGCCCGACGCTGCATCTCCAGCAGGCCCTGAACCCATTGGCGGGCGCGACTGTGGCTGATGCTCTCGTCACCGCTATTCTTGTACAGGAAATGGGCGGCGATGCCGTTGTTGGCCATTTCGTCCATTTCCTTGGTGCGAATTTGCACTTCGATCGGGACGCCATGCATGCCCAGCAGCACGGTGTGCAGGGACTGGTAACCATTGGCCTTGGGGATGGCGATATAGTCCTTGAACTCTCCGGCAATGGGTTTGTACAGGTTGTGAATGACGCCGAGGACCCGATAACAGGTGTCCACGCTGTCCACGATGATGCGGAAGGCGTAAACATCCATGATTTCCTTGAAGTACTTTTTTTTCTGGCGCATCTTCTCGTAGATGCTGTACAGATGCTTTTCCCGGCCAATCACCATGGCGATCAGCCCTTCCCGCTCCAGCCGCTTTTCAATGGCGGTCTGAATCTGCTCGACGAGCTCTTTGCGGTTGCCCCGGGCGGTTTTCAGGGCCGCCTGCAATCGGCTGGCCCGCAGCGGGTGCATGGCGTAGAAGCCGCGGTCTTCGAACTCCAGGCGGATGTCATTCATGCCCAGGCGGTGGGCGATAGGGGCGTAGATTTCCAGGGTTTCTTTGGCGATACGGCGTTTCTTGTGGGGCGGCATGGCGCCCAGGGTGCGCATGTTGTGCAGTCGGTCGGCCAGTTTGACCAGAATGACCCGCAGGTCGTTGGCCATGGCCAGAGCCATTTTCTGGAAGTTCTCGGCCTGCTTTTCGGCGTGGGATTCAAACTCGATCTGGGTCAGCTTGCTCACCCCGTCCACCAGTTCGGCCACGGTATCGCCAAACTGCTTGGCGATGGCCTTTTTGCTGATGCCGGTGTCTTCGATGACGTCGTGCAGCATGGCGGCCATCAGGCTCTGATGGTCCATGTGCATGCTGGCGAGGATGTCGGCGACGGCCAGGGGGTGGGTAATGTAGGCTTCGCCGCTGCGGCGCCGTTGTCCGTCGTGGGCTTGTTCCGCGTAAAAGTAGGCCCGCTTCACCAAATTGATTTGGCTGTACTCGAGGTAGGATGAAAGCCTGTGACTCAAGGCTTCGATCGTCTGCAAGGCCTTACTCCAAACGAGGCCGGGGCGGACCCGGCCGGGTATTAAATGGCGAGGCGCTTACTCGTTGCCGGGCTGGGCCTCAGTCTCCTGAATGTGTTCGGCGCTGGGCGCTTCCTGGCGAATCGGCTCGTCAGCCTCCAGCAGAATGCTGGCATCGACAAAGCCTTCCTCGATTTCGCGCAGCGCGATGACGGTGGGCTTGTCGTTCTCTTCCGGAACGTGCGGGTCTTTTCCGCCCACGGCGAGCTGGCGGGCGCGCTTGGCGCTGACCATCACCAGTTCGAAACGGTTGTCGACGTGATCCAAGCAATCTTCAACGGTAATACGTGCCATAGTGTCTCGTACTCACAGTATTGATATGGCGTCGGTATCCTGGACCTTCAAGTGGTCCGGGCGCCGGCGCCGGGAAATTCGGGAATCGGACCGGATATTGTACACAATTTGCGCGCCGTGCGTCAGCCCAATAACTCGTCCAGCATGGCTTTGTGAACCTGCTCCTGCCGGTCGCGTCTAAGGTGTTGGCTGGTGATCAGGGCCTGGAACTGGGCCAGTGCGGTGGTGAAGTCATCGTTGATGATCAGATAGTCCGCGTCCCGGTAGTGGGAGATTTCGTTGATGGCCTCGTTCATACGGGCCTCAATGACCTCCGGCTGATCCTGACCGCGCCCGGTCAGACGCTGGCGCAGGGCCGCCAGCGACGGGGGCAGAATGAACAGGCTGACGGTGTCCTGAAGTTGCTCGCGAACCTGCCGGGCGCCCTGCCAGTCGATTTCCAGGATGACGTCCAGCCCCTGGTTGAGGGTATCTTCCACCCAGTGACGGGAGGTGCCGTAGAGGTTGCTGAACACCTGAGCGTGCTCCAGAAAAGCATTCTCGGCGAGCATGGCCTCAAAGCGGGCGTGGTCCACAAAGTGGTAGTTTACGCCATCCTGCTCGCCGGGGCGCATGGGGCGAGTGGTGTGAGACACCGAGACACAGACTTCCGGGCTGGATTTCACCAGGGCGTTGACCAGGCTGGTTTTGCCCGCACCGGAGGGGGCGGAAACGGTGTAGAGAATGCCTTTGCTGCTCATGAAGCTGCTCTTCTCGGGTCGGTCTGGGTTGAGTGGGTAACGCCGGCAATGCAGGGCGACTTTGGCGCTAAAAAACGGCATTATGACACAGCTTTAACCGGGGTTCATCGACCGGACACCGGCGAGAATCGACCAATGAGGTGAATGTGACACAAGGTATGACGAAAGCGGCCGCCGCCGAGCGGTTGAATGCCAGCGAGGCCTTTGTGCAGCGGATGATCGACAAAGGCCGCCTGGTGCCCGACGAGGCGGGGCTGCTTGACCCGCAGCGGGTCGACGACCTGGCCCAGCTCCTGGAGCGGCTGCGCGAAAACGGTGTGGGCACCGTGATCGGGCTGATTGATGAGGAACTGGGCCCGGAAGATAACGCCTGACGAACCGACCGATTAGAAAGTGGTCGCCGCCATCAGCCACAGTTTGCGGGTATCCGTGGCGAACTCATCGGCGCTGTAGTCCGCGTACTTCAGGGTCAGGCCCACCGGCCCCACCTTGGTGCCAGCTACCAACCCGAGCTCGGAGCCATAATCGGCATCCCCCTCATTGGCGCTCAGGTCGTGATACACCAGCGTCAGGTTCACGGGCCCGACCGGTCGCCCCACACTGAAGTACATATCCTCTACCCCGGTGGCGGGCGTTGCCAGAAACTTGTCCGTCCAGCCCTGGAAGGCGTGCAGCGTGGCCAGGGGTGTGGCGAACGCCGCGGCGCCGTCATCCGAGCCCAGCACCTCGTAGCCCAGTTTGAGATTGAACCCCTCCACCTTGGCCAGCCCTTCGGCCATCAGGTAGCTTGCGGAATAGTCGGTCGGGTTGTCGCCCGCCTCACTTTGGGCGGCGTACTCCAGGTTGTAGCTGAAGGTCTCGTTGACGGTGCCCTGCCAGCGCAGCCCCAGGGTATCACTGGCCAGCCCCGGCGCCGTCTCGTTGTCCAGCAGATAGGCGTAGGCCACCAGCGTGCCGGCATTAAGCCCGGTGTATTTGCCGTTGAGCAGATGGCTCTGATGCTTGTGATCGCCACCGGCCACACTCTCACCAAAAATGCGGTTCACGTTGTGCACGTAGGCGTAGAACAGCTCGAATTGATCCACCGCTTTGCTGCTGACCGAGAATCCGTCGTAGGTCTGCTCGTTCTGGCGCCAGCCGACGCCACGCACAAAGCGTTGATTGTCCAGCAGAATGCGTTGGCGGCCATACTTCACCTGGGTGGCGCCGGCCTGATAGGCCAGGTAGGACTGGTTGATCTCGGTGCCTTCCGGGTCGGCGATGACGGCGGTGCCCGGGTTGATGCCGGTGCCGTCGTTGTAGTCAACATCGGTGATCGCGGTGGTGTCGTCCATCTCCAGCAGCAGGTTGAAGCCTTCATAGCGTCCGGAGGCATAGGTCAGGCGGGTTTTTTGAGTGAAGGCGCTGGCGCCTTCCACGTCGTCCTGGTCCACATCTTCGAAACGGGTGCGCAGATGCAGTTGGGTCTCGCCGCTTTGCAGGGCTTCGACAATACCGTTTTGAGCAACAGCGGCCGGGGCGCTCAGGCATAGGGCGAGCGAGGCGCTCAGGGGATAAGTCATTCTGTGCATTGCAGGTTTCTCCAGTTCTGTAATCGGGTAATGGATTTTTGGTAAAAGATGTTTTTGTCTATAGAGCAGCTAGCCGGTAATTTTCAATTTTTGTGCCCAACTTTTTTTGGCCTTTCGTTTGGCGCCAATGGATTCAATCTTCTTCTGCTTCTCGTACAGAAAACGCAGCACGGCACTGCGGCACTCGTTGTACTCGGGGCTGTCCACCAGATCGAGTCGGTTCCGCGGGCGCTCCAGGGATACGGGCAGAACCTCTCCGATGGTGGCTGATGGGCCGTTGGTCATCATCACGATCCGGTCGGACAGTAAAACCGCCTCATCCACATCGTGGGTGATCATGATGACCGTGTTGCCCAGGGTGGCCTGAATGTCCATCAGCGAATCTTGAAGGTGTGCGCGGGTCAGTGCATCGAGCGCGCCGAAGGGTTCATCCATCAGTAACACCTGCGGCTCCATGGCCAGCGCCCTGGCAATGCCGACCCGTTGCTTCATGCCGCCGGAAATTTCACCGGGGCGCTTGTGCATGGCGTGGGTCATCTGTACCAGTGCCAGGTTGTGTTCGATCCAGTCACGCATTTCCGCCCTGGACTTCTGACCCTTGAAGACCTGCTTGACCGCGAGTGCGACATTGTCGTAAACCGTCAGCCATGGGAGCAGCGAGTGATTCTGAAACACCACTGCACGCTCGGGTCCCGGAGAGTTCACTTCCCTGCCATTGAGCACCACGCCGCCACTGGTGGCTTGATACTGACCGGCGACTATATTGAGCACGGTGGATTTACCGCAGCCGGAATGGCCGATCAGCGAAACAAACTCGCCCTGACCGATTTTCAAGTTTACATCCCTGAGTGCGTTGAACGGACCTTTGGGAGTGGGAAAATCGATCCCGACCTGGGTTAATTCGAGGTGAACTTGACTCATATCAAACTCCTTGGTTAGCGAGAGATCGCTGTTTTATCCCAGTTGACGCGGCTCTGAATCAGCAGTAGACAGCGGTCCAGCAAAAAGCCAATGAACCCGATCATCAATACTGCGACGCAAATGCGTCCGAGGGAGTTGGAGGACCTGTTCTGGAATTCGTCCCAGACAAATTTTCCCAGCCCCGGGTTCTGGGCGAGCATTTCCGCAGCAATCAATACCATCCAGGCAATACCCAGTGACAGCCGAAGTCCGGTGAACATCATGGGAATGGCCGAGGGCAGTACAATGGTTTTTACATGAGTGAACCAGTTGAGGCTCAGCACCCGACTGACGTTGAGCAGGTCGCTGTTAATGCTGGCGGTGCCCACGGCGGTGTTGATCAGGGTTGGCCAGATGCTGCACAGCGCCACGGTAATCACCGAGGTGATAAAGGACTTTTCAAACATCGGGTCATCGCTGACGTAAACCGCGCTCACCACCATGGTGACCAGCGGTAGCCACGCCAAAGGGGATACCGGTTTGAATATCTGGATGATCGGATTGATTGCCCTGTAGGTGGTAGTACTCAGGCCGATGACTATCCCCAATGGAATAGCCACCGCAGTAGCCAGAAGAAAGCCGGTCATCACGGTAAACAGGCTGGTAACTATCTGATCGAAAAATGTCGGACGACGGTTATAGTCCCGAAAGGTGAGCTGTGCATCTGGATTCTTGTCCAATTGCCGCTCGTGACGCTTCTCCTGTCGTTCGTAAAACGCTTGCGCCCGAAGATTCTCCGACTGGTGTTCATCGATCAGGTTCTGCCACTGCTCAAAGACGGCAGCGGGCCCGGGAAAGGTGCCCAGCGAGGTGTTTACCTGCTGGGCGCCGATGTGCCAGGCGCCAATGAAAAGAGCCAGTCCAATCAAGGGCAAGGTGATGGCGCTGACGATGTTCGTCAACCGGTCGCCGCTGATGGGCCAGCGAAACCACCTGGGTTTCTGAAAGGTTGTGGAAGTCATGGTGACGTCCTCCGGGTAAGGTTGGGCGATTTGCAGCGCCCAACATATCTAAATGCGGGACTACAGGGTGTCGTTCTGTTTCAGACCGATTTCCAGTGATTCGATGTAGTTGGTCGGCTTGGTCCCGTCGTAAGTAATGCCATCGAGGAAATCATCCTGCGGGGGCTTGAAGCCGGACTCGTTGGCAAAGTCGGGGAACTCGTCGGCGACCGCATAATCCTCTGCAATAAGCGCTTGGGCTGCCTGCGCATAAATGTCCGGGCGATAGACCTTTCGGGCTATGTCGAAGTACCACGCATCTGGTTTGGATTCGCTGATCTGGCCCCAGCGGCGCATCTGCGTGAGGTACCAGATGGCGTCCGAGTAATAAGGATAGGTCGCGTTGTGGCGGAAAAATACATTGAAATCCGGAGCCTCTCGGGTATCGCCTTTTTCATACTCGAACGTGCCGGTCATGGAATTGGCAATCACTTCATAGTCGGCCCCGACGTAGTAGGGCTGAGAGAGAATTTTCGAGGCTTCCTCCCGGTTGGCGTTATCGTCTGCATCCAACCATTTGGCCGCACGAATCAGCGCCTTGGTCAGGCGAATGGTGGTGTTGGGGTACTTTTCGGAGAACTCCCGGGTTATCCCAAACACTTTTTCGGGATTGTTTTTCCAGATTTCGTAATCCGTGATGACGGGCACACCGATGCCTTTGAAAACGGCCTGTTGATTCCAGGGTTCCCCCACGCAATAGCCGTGAATAGTGCCTGCTTCAAGGGTTGAAGGCATCTGGGGTGGTGGCGTTACACTCAAGAAGGCGTCGGCCTGCCTCTGGCCGGAGGTGTCTCCTTTGTGGGGAGCGTAGAACCCCGGATGTATACCGCCGGCGGCGAGCCAGTAGCGGAGTTCATAGTTGTGTGTGGAAACGGGAAACACCATTCCCATTTTGAAGCTTTCACCTTTTTTGGCCATTGATTCAATGACCGGCTTCAGGACATCGGCATGGATCGGATGTTGTATTTTTCCATCTGCGCCGGTTGGCAAGTGAGGTTTTATTGCCTCCCAAACCTGGTTGGAAACGGTAATGCCATTGCCGTTCAGGTCCATGGAAAAGGGGGTGATGATATCGGCTTTGGTGCCGTAGCCAATGGTGGCCGCCAGTGGTTGACCGGCCAGCATGTGAGCGCCGTCCAACTGCCCGTCGATCACCCCGTCCAATAACACTTTCCAGTTCGCCTGAGCTTCCAGCTCGACGAAAAGGCCTTCATCCTCGAAGTAGCCTTTTTCCAGTGCAATGGCCAAAGGGGCCATGTCGGTCAGCTTGATGAAGCCAAACCGCAGGTCTGCTTTCTCGGGTGGCCCAACGGCCAATGTGGAATGGCTCATTAAAGCAATCAATGCAAATCCCAACCGTTTTGAGATCTGACAAAAGCAGGATGATAGAGGGCGTCGCAATGAGCGACGCAAAGAGCGAAGCGCGTCAAGAAAGGTGTTCATTGTTGACTCCTGAAAAGTGAAAAACACGGATGACGGAACTGATCGTCATGTGTCGCTGACTGTTCGACAGGAACAATCAGATGGCTTGGCTCACGATCGCAAACTAAAGGGACAAGTGAATGTCGGGTGCACGAGCTGGTGTATTCAAAAGCTGTGCCAACGAAACGACGACTGAGCAGATCCAGGAAATTTCCCGTAAATGAGGGGAGGGTTGGCCGATTTGCACAGCGGTGGACCGAAAAACAGAGAGGTGCTTCATCGTGGGTCAGGATAATCCAGCTGTGTTTGGCTCAAGCGCGGGCATGACGACAGAAAGAGTGCGCCAAGTTGGTACGGTGGACGGGGTTTTGGGTGCGCGAGAATGAGGCAAGCAGGACTAGCCAGTTGACTCTGGGATGCGGGGCCTGATGCGATGAGTCAGAGCAAAGGCTTAACCCAACAAAAAATAGTATAGTAGTACAATAAAATGTAAGTACGCTCTCTTATTTATAAGTGCTTAAATATTTGCGCTTTGGTCATGGCGGAACTAATCTGAAGAAGGCCTCATCAAGACCTCATAACTGATTGTTTCGTCTAAGCAATTGGTTGTTGACAAGGTATGGGCGGGAGTGTAATAGTCTAGAAGACTAATATTTATGGTCACTATAACCCTAATGTGGGTTTAGGCGGCACATAGAGGATAATCTAAGCGTCAGCGGACCTGCTAAGTTATAAAAATTAGCGCACTTATTCCGGTTGGCAATTAGGTGCCTGTGTCGTGTGAGCGGACGCCGAATTGGGTTTGCGGTGATCGGTTTTCGGAGAGTGAGAGCGTCTGGATGCCGAAGCAGGAAATGACAACAACAGTAAGGGACTCTGCCCCTGGCTCAGCGGTGGTGATCAACCAAAAACCGTACAACAGCTATTTACGGATTGCTGGCAAATGATTTGCGGCACCTTGTGTGCCGACAATAATAACCTGGTCTCAGTAAGGAGAGTTCCATGAATCCCAATCGTAAAAGTTTTCAAAAGCGCCTGATCGCCTCAGTCGTGGCCTCGTCGGCCCTGGCTGGCTTCAGCGGCGGTGCATTCGCGCAGCAGGGCGAGCCCATGCTGGAAGAGGTGGTGGTCACCGGTATCCGCGGATCACTGCAGCAGGCGATGGACATCAAGCGTGACGCCACAGGTGTGGTCGATGCTATTTCTGCCGAAGATATCGGTAAGTTCCCCGACACCAACCTGGCTGAATCCCTGCAGCGTATTACCGGTGTGTCCATTGACCGCCGTAACGGCGAGGGTTCTTCGGTCACCATCCGCGGCTTTGGCGGCGACAACAACATGGTGACCCTGAATGGTCGCCAGCTTCCTGCCGCCAGCACCTTCGGTGGTGGTAGTGGCGCCAGCGGTACCCGCGGTGGTGGCACGCGCGCCTTTGATTTTGCCAACCTGGCGTCAGAAAGCGTTTCTGGACTGGAAGTTTACAAAACCGGTCGCGCCAGCATCGCAACCGGCGGTATTGGCGGTACCATTAACATCAAGACCGCCCGTCCTCTGGATCGCGGAACCGAAGGTAGCGTGGGCTTTAAAGCCGTTCACGATACCACCACTCTGACGGGTGATGACCTGACCCCCGAGCTGTCCGGCATCTTCAGCTGGACTGATGACTCCGACACCTTTGGTGTAAGTTTGGCAGCCAGCTTCCAGGAGCGTGATTCCGGAGCTGCGGGTGCAACCTCTAACGACTGGAACATTGGTCGTTGGGGTGAGGATGAGCTCTACTCCTTCACCGATGACGCGGTGATTGAAAATGCGCCGGAAGATGGCCAATTGTATGGTCGCCCTAACGATATTCGTTACTCCGTTTCAGATCGTCATCGTGAACGCACCAACGCCATGTTGACCCTGCAGTTCCAGCCCCAGGACAACCTCACCCTGACCGGTGATCTGGTGTACGCTGAGAATTATCTTACTGAGCATCGTGGCGAGCAGACCTTCTGGTATGCCAATGGCAACACCGTTGATCGTCTGGTATTCGATGACTCTGCAGTCGCTACCCCAGCGATTTACTCCGAAACCTTGGCCAACAAGGATAACGGGTACGAGCAGCAGTGGCGTGAACAGCGCGACGAACTTACTTCTATTGGCTTTAACGCTGAGTGGCAGGTCAACGATCGCTTGAGCTTCAACTTTGACGTTCATGACTCGACCATGGAGAGTCTGCCGGACGGTCCGGGTAACGCTGGCTCTATCGACGTGAGTGTGGCCAACCCGACCCAGACGTCTCAGGTAACGGATTGGGATCGAGATCTGCCGCTGACTCAGGCGACATTTGAAAATGGCTTCAGTTTGAATGACTTCGGCTCCCAGGTCGCTCGGGTCTGGTACGCGGGTCAGACTACTGACGTCACTCAAGTACAGCTCAATGGTGCTTTCGAGTTTGACGATGGCCGTTTCGACTTCGGTGTTGAAAGCCGTACGGTAGAAATGGAACAGCAGAACTCGGATCGCTACATGGCGCTGGGTGATTGGGGTGTAGCCAACCCGGGTGAAATTCCTGATGGCTTGCTGCAAGAGTTCAGCCTGTTGGGACAGTTCGATGATTACCCCACTGGCGGTGGTTTCCAGAACGGCGCCCGCGGCAATCCGGTGGCCTTGGCGGAGTGGGCTGTTAGCGAATACGGCACTGCCGATAATGGCTATGCGGTGGCTTATAACCCGGACTTCTCCAATAACAACCTGATTGAAGAAGATATCAACGCATTGTTCGCCCAAGTAACTATCCAGGGCGAGCTGGGCGGAATGGAAACTAACTTGGTGACCGGCTTCCGCTACGAGACCACTGATGTGACCTCAACGTCATTCACCTTGATTCCGGATGCTCGAGTCTGGCAAGACAACAATGACTTCCAGACTGTCTTCAGTGAAAATACGGAAGCGTTTACCGTCAAGTCTGATTACGACAACCTTCTGCCCAGCCTGGATTTTGATATCGCGCTGACAGATGACGTCAAAGCTCGCTTTTCTTACAGCAAAACCATTGCTCGCGCCGGTTACGGCCAGTTGGCAGCATCCGTGGGCGGCTTCGGAAACGTAGGTTCCACCTATTTGGGATCCACTCCGACTGCAAACGCGACCAACCCGTCACTGAAGCCTTTGGAATCAGATAACCTGGATCTGTCGGTTGAGTGGTACTACGATGAGTCCAGCTATGTGTCAGCTGGCTTCTTCGAGAAGCGCGTGAGCAACTTCATCGGTACGGAGCAGATTCCGGAAAGTCACTTCGGTCTGCGTGACGTAACCAATGGTCCTCGAGTCGAAGAGGCAGCTCAGGCGTTGTCCGATGGTGGCTATGACATTAACGATACGTCACTGTTTGTCATGACCGCTGTGTTGGATAATCCTGATGCTTTCCCGAATGGGGCGGCTGACTACAGTGACGACGCTGACTTCGCTGTAGACGTTGCGACCGATTACGATCTGACTCCGAATGCGGAAGATCCGCTGATGGTGTTCAATACCGCTACACCGGTAAACAACCGCGAAGCTAAGCTGTACGGTAGCGAACTGGCTGCCCAGCACTTCTTTGGCGATACCGGTTTCGGTGTCCAGGCCAACTACACCATCGTTCGTGGTGATGTAGCGTTCAACGATCTGGGCGATCCTTCGGAGTCACAGTTCGCGCTGCTAGGTTTGAGTGACACCGCCAACCTCGTAGGTATTTACGAGAACTACGGTTTCACCGTGCGTCTGGCGTACAACTGGCGTGACAAGTTCCTCAATGAAACCAACCGTGGTAACTCGCGGAACCCGGTTTATGTTGAGGAGTACTCTCAGCTTGACCTGAACGTTGCGTACGATGTGACCGACGACCTGACGGTATTCTTCGAAGGTATCAACCTGACCGAAGAAAATATTCGCCAACATGGTCGCTCTGTGAACCAGCTCTGGGATCTGCAAGACCAGGGCGCTCGCTACCAGATCGGTGCTCGCTACGCCTTCTAAGGTCGTGCGAAAGCCTGGACCCGCCTCTTGGCGTGGTCCCTGGTAAGAAAAAAGGTCGCTGCTTGCAGCGGCCTTTTTTTTGCCGGTGAGTTTCTGGAAAAACCGTGATATGGTTTCTGCAGATTGAACTTGTTTGACAGGAGAGCATCGTGAACAAGCCCGTACGCAAAGTGGTAATTGCAGGTGGTGGCACTGCTGGCTGGGTCTGCGCGGCGGCATTGTCGTCGCAGCTTGGCGATTTGCTCAATATTGTGCTTGTCGAATCCGAAGACATTGGTACCGTCGGTGTCGGTGAAGCCAGTATTCCGCCCATGCGCAACTTTCACCGACTGATTGGTGTAGATGAACAGCAATTTATGGCAGCCACAGGCGCCACATTCAAATTGGGCATCGCCTTCGAGAATTGGGCACGGGACGGCGATCGCTATATCCACTCTTTCGGAAAGACCGGAAAGGAAACCTGGATGGCTGACTTTCAGCATTTCTGGCTGCGTGCCCGGGAGCAGGGTTTCGGTGGAGAGTTCGGGGAATACTGCGTGGAGCATGAGGCGGCTCGGGAGGGCAAGTTCGCTACCTCGTCAAACGGCAGCCTGAACTACGCC
>NZ_DFTP01000021.1:0-3489 GCF_002381585.1 Marinimicrobium sp. UBA4209 | reverse complement strand
CTACCATCTGGATGCGACCCGATACGCCGCCTTTTTGCGATCCAAGAGTGAAAGCGAGGGTGTTACGCGCATCGAGGGCAAAATCCAACAGGTGCAGCTGAATCCCGATTCAGGCCATATCGAGTCACTGGAAATGGCATCCGGGGATGTGGTGGAGGGGGATCTGTTCATCGACTGTACCGGATTTCGTGGATTGCTCATTGAGCAAGCTCTGCATACCGGCTATGAGGACTGGAGTCATTGGTTGCCCTGTGACAGCGCCTTGGCGGTACAGACAGAATCCGTCGGCCCACCACCACCCTACACTCTGTCCAGTGCTCACGACAGTGGTTGGCGGTGGCGTATTCCACTCCAGCATCGAGTGGGAAATGGCCTGGTGTACTGCAGCCGGTATTTAAGCGATGAAGCCGCGCGGGATCGGCTCTTATCCAGTATCGAGGGGAAACCCCTGACTGACCCGCGTCTGATCCGGTTTCGCACGGGACGGCGGCGTCAGACCTGGAACAAAAATTGTGTGGCCGTGGGCTTGTCCAGTGGTTTCGTTGAGCCGTTGGAGTCGACGTCAATCCACCTGATCATGATCAGCATGACGCGGTTGATACAGCTCTTTCCCTTTGACGGTGTAACGCCTTCATTGGTGAGCCATTACAATCGGATTGCAGAAGAGGAGCTGGAAAAGATTCGAGACTTTATCATTCTGCATTATCACGCTACAGAACGGTCTGACAGCCCATTTTGGCGTCACTGCGGTAGCATGAGCATTCCGGAGTCATTACGGGAGCGCATCGCTCTATTTCGGGAGCAGGGGCATGCCTACCAGTCTCCAAACGAACTGTTCCGCCTTGATTCATGGGTGCAGGTCATGTTGGGGCAACGAATCAATCCAGAACGCTACCACCCGGTTGTCCGTGCTATGGGTGATGAGCGACTGAAGAAAACGTTGGATGATTTCAGGCGGCAGGTGAGTTTGGGGGTAGAGAAGCTCCCCCCGCACGGAGCATTCGTTGAGGAGTATTGTCGTGAGCGTTGATCGTGTATGGGCCCCATCGCCTGATCGGTCGATTCGGATCGAACATGTCGGGGAAGAGCGCACACCGATAATGATCATTGACCAATTGGTGGAGCAGCCAGAGCGGCTGCGTGCAGAAGCGAGTCATTTGAACTTTACGACCCTGTCGCGCTTCTTCCCCGGCATTCGAGCGCCTGTCTCTCTTTCTTACCAGCGCTTTGTGCTGGAGAGTCTTCAAGGGGCCATAGCGGATGCCTTTGGCTTGTCTGGCCGGACGCTCAAATTTACCATGTGCCAGTATTCATTGGTCACGACACCGCCGGAGCGACTGTCGCTGTTGCAGCGTATTCCCCATTTCGATTCTTTGGAACCAGAAGGCCTGGCAGCCATCCACTACCTGTTTCGATCCGGGTACGGTGGCACGGCGTTCTATCGACATCGCAAAACCGGCTTTGAGCGGCTCACGGAAGAGAGGAAAGTGGCCTACTTGCGGTCATTGGAGTCGGAGAATGATGGACCCAATATGCCCGGCCGTGCCTACATCAATGGATCTACGCCGTTATTCGAAGAAATCGATCGCATTGAAGGTGTTTTCAATCGGATGGTGGTCTATCCCCGCAATATCCTTCATTCGGGCTGCATCGAAGCCGACTTTCATCCGGATTCTGACCCGCTCACCGGCCGCTTATCAATTAACAGCTTTATTGATGTAGCCGGTTAGTATCAGAGCGCTTCCACTTTCTCTTTACTGCACCGAGTGCACCTCAGCTGGGTCACCAACTTCCCCTGCTTGACATCAAACTTACGCTCGGTAACCACCTTCCACTTATGAAAGCCACTGCGGCACAAGGTCTTACCCTTGTGCTTTTCTTTGGCGCTGGGCCGTTTGAAGGCAATGACGTTGTCGCTCACAATTCGGTCTCCTGGTCGGTCCCGGAATTGTGAGCGAAGGCTATTCCTCGGTCAACAGAAACCGGGCCACGGCCGTGCTGCCGGGGGCGTAGACCTCGCTCAGGTCGCCGTGAAAGCCCGATTCCACGCCGCGCATGTCTGGCAGGTTGTGGGCGATGCCCTTGTGGCAGTCAATGCAGGTTTTCTCGCCGCTGGCCAGCAGGGTAGAGTGCATTTCCCGGGCCCGGGGCGACTGCTGGGTAAAGTCCATATACTCGAAGTTGTGGCAGTTGCGACACTCCAGTGAGTCGTTGGCTTTCAGCCGGCGCCACTCGCGCTCGGCGAGCATGCGGCGCTTGTCCAGAAACTTTTCCCGGGTATCGATGGTGCCAAAGATCCAGCCCCACACCTCCTTGGAGGCCTCCATTTTGCGGGCGATTTTGTAGGTCCAGTCGTGGGGAACGTGGCAGTCTGAACAGGTGGCGCGCACACCGGAGCGGTTGGTGTAGTGAATGGTCGGGATCAACTCCTCGTAGGGGTTGGCCTTCATTTCATGGCAACTGATGCAGAATTCTTCGGTGTTGGTGAATTCTAATGCCGTGTTGAAGCCGCCCCAGAATATGATGCCGGCAATGAACCCGCCGAGAGTCAGAACCCCCAGGCTGATGTGCGTCGCGGGTCGATTGAACGTTTTCCAATACGCCTTCAGTGTTTTCCACATAACCGTCCCCCGCTATTCGCCGCGCTTGATGATATCTTCCAGCACCTGATCAATCCCTTTGAAGGTGCTGACCTTCACCGGATCGACGTCGTGTTGGGGCACATGGCACTGCACGCAGAAATAGCGGCGCGGTGAAACCGAGGCCAGTGTTTGGCCGTCCCGGTCGACAAAGTGGGTGATGCTGACCATGGGGGCGCCGCTGACTTCGGTGGCGCTGCGGCTATGGCAGGTCAGGCACTGGTTGAAGTTGGTGTCCACCTGGTAACCGCGGATAGTGTGCGGAATCATCGGCGGCTGCTCGGGGTAATTGCGTGTGGGCCGGCGCATGCTCGAGCGCACATTGGCCAGCGGAGGCGCCTCGGCGGTCTGGCTGAGCGTGCCGCCTTGGCGCACACCATCCGGTGCCGAGACCTCCTGCGGTGGTTCACCTGAGGCGATCAGCGGCATCACCAGGCCTGCCATCAGAATGCTGCGTCTAATCAGTTTGATCATGATGGGCTCTCCGTTACGCAAGGCTGATCAGTTCGAGGCGGACGGCACACTTTTTGAAGTCCGTCTGCAGGGAAATCGGATCGGTGGCATCGAGCGTGAGCTTGTTCACCAACCGGTTGGCGTCAAAGAACGGAATGTACACCAACCCCTCCGGCGGCTTGACCCGGCCCCGGGTTTCTACCCGTGCCCGGATATTGCCGCGCCGACTGATCACCCGCACTTCACTCCCGCGGCGGAAGCCCTGCTTGCGCGCGTCCTCATAGTTCATGTACACCAGTGCGTGGGGCACGGCCAGGTTCAGCTCCTCGACCCGCTGGGTCATGGAGCCGGTGTGCCAGTGCTCCAGTACCCGTCCGGTGCTGAGCCAGAAGGGGTA
>NZ_DFTP01000092.1:23539-33804 GCF_002381585.1 Marinimicrobium sp. UBA4209 | reverse complement strand
GCCCTTCGCGATCGTTCAGGGCAGCTCGGTGTAGGCCTTGCCCTGAACGATCGCGAAGGGCATCTCCTCCTGGCTGGGGCGATGCGTCAACTCAGCCGCCGGCTGTTGCTCTGCCGGGTCGTCGCGCTCGGCTGCTTCGGCCGTATTGTCTGCGGATGAACTCATTCACTCTCTCGCCCCGAGGCTACTCGGGATGGCTAACGGGTTGACGGGCATGCGGCTTGACGCCACTGGCCGGGCATTATAACGATTTAACCCGCCGGGGCCTACTCGGCGCTCACGGGGCATCGCGCGGGTCCTGCTGACAGGGTCTAATCCGGAATGAACGCGGAGGCATCGCCCTTACCCTGGCGGGTTACCTCGGGCACGGCCCCGGTCAGGTCAATGACCGTGGTCGGCTCGAGGCCGCAATTGCCCCCGTCGATGACCAGCTCCAACTGATGTTCAAGCCGATCGCGAATATCTTCGGGATCGCTCATGGGCAGGTCATCGCCGGGCAGCAGCAGACTGCTGGTCATCAGGGGTTCACCCAGTGCCTCCATCAACGCGAGTGCAATCCGGTTGTCGGGCACCCGCAGGCCGATGGTTTTTCTTTTGGGGTGCATCAGTCGGCGAGGCACTTCCGAGGTGCCGGGCAAAATGAAGGTAAAGGGGCCGGGGGTGTGGTTTTTCAGCAGCCGGAAGGCCTGATTATCCACCTTGGCGAAGGTCGCCAGCTCGGAAAGATCCCGACACATCAGGGTAAAGTTGTGGTGCTTATCCAGGCGACGCATCTGGCGGATGCGATCCAGCGCGTTTTTGTCACCGATATGACACCCCAGGGCATAGGCCGAATCGGTCGGGTAAGCAATGATGCCCCCGCTGCGAATGATATCGACCGCCTGGCGGATCAGGCGATCCTGGGGGTTATCCGGATGAATCTGAAAATACTGGGCCATAATCGTGCTCTTGTTGTCATGGGTGTATCTGACCTCGTGCGGGTCGCTCACGGCGCGAATCCGGGAAGCTCCCACACCGGTCGGCAGCGCTCGGGCAGTGGGCCGAAATTCCCCAGCTCCTGCCAGGGAGCGTCCGGGCGATGAAAGTCACTGCCACAGGAGGCCGCGAGCCCTTCCCGCTCGGCAATGCGCGCGAGATCATCGGCGACCCCGGAGGGTTGCTGGCCGCTGACCACCTCCAGCGCGTCGCCGCCGAGGTCGGCAAAATCCGAGATCAGGGCGCACATTTTGGTTCGGGTCAGCGGATACTTCTTCGGGTGCGCGAGCACCGCGAGCCCGCCGGCCTGATGGATCCAGCCGATCACCTGCTCCATGCCCGGCCACTGGAATTTCACATCGGCCGGTTTACCAGCGCCGAGATATTTCTTGAAGGCGGCGCCCACGTCCTTTACTTTCCCCTGAGCCACCAGAAACTGTGCAAAGTGGGGGCGTCCGAGCTGGCCACCACCGGATTCGCGTCGCGCACCGGCCAGGGCACCGGGAATCCCGAGCTGCTCAAGCCGCTCGGCGATGGCCTCAGCCCGACTCGCACGAGCCCCCTGCTGAGCCCGAATGGCCGCCTGCAGCGCTGGCGACTCGATATCGATGCCCAACCCGACAATATGGACCCCGCCTTTACCCCACTGGCTGGAGAACTCAATACCGGGAATCAGTGTCAGACCGATATCGGCAGCCGCAGCCCGGGCCCGGCTTACTCCCTCCACGGTATCATGGTCAGTCAGCGCCAACGCGGACACGCCCTGGTCCCTGGCCCTCGACATCAGCGCCTCAGGGCTTAAAATACCGTCTGAGCAGTGACTGTGGCTGTGTAAATCGTACAAAAACAGGGCTCCCGCCGTAAAAGCGGCATTATGGCACGTCTGAGCGCCCGGGAGCCAACGAACCTTGCAACCCCTGACTTTCAACATCGAGGCCCGAATGACCGACAGCGACAGCGTCACCGAAAAAACCGCCAAACTCGGCCCTAACCCCAAGCGGGAAAGCCTGCTGGCCAACCTGCTGCTGAACATTGTGATTCCCACCGTCATCCTGACCAAATTCAGTGGCGAGGATCACCTGGGCATTAAAATGGGCATCGTGGTCGCCCTGGCCTTTCCGCTGATCTACGGTGCGCGGGATTTTATCGTCAGACGCAAGCTCAACGTATTCTCCGCCTTGGGCTTTGTCAGCATTCTGCTCACCGGCGGCATCAGTCTGCTGGAGCTCGATCCCAAATACATCGCCATCAAGGAAGCCGCCATCCCCGGCCTGATTGGCCTGGCCACGCTGTTCTCTCTGAAAACCCGTTACCCGCTGGTCAAAACCTTTCTTTATAACGACAAAGTACTCAAGGTAAACAAAGTCGCCACTGCCCTGCGCGAGTACAACAATGAGAGCGCCTTCGAGCAGACCCTGCGCAACGCCTCCTATCTTATTGCCGGCTCGTTTTTTCTCTCGTCATTCCTGAATTACGTGCTGGCCAAACTCATTCTGGTGAGCGATCCCGGCACCGTGGCCTTTAACGAGGAACTGGGCAAAATGACCGCGCTCAGTTTTCCGGTCATTGCAGTGCCCGCCATGTTGGTAATGATGTTTGCCCTGTTCTATCTGTTCCGTCGGATTCGGCAATTGACCCACCTGGCGCTGGACGAAGTCATCAATGACGGAAGCGACAACTGATCCCACCGGCTTAACCCCCGGAATTCAACTGTTTGACAAGGAGCCACCATGTTTTATGCCATAATCAGCGAAGACGTTCCCAACAGCCTGGAGAAGCGCAAAGGGGCTCGCACCGATCACTTGGCCCGATTGAACGCACTCAAGGACGCCGGCCGCCTGCTACTGGCCGGCCCCCACCCGGCCACGGACAGTGAAGATCCCGGCCTGGCCGGTTTTACCGGCAGCCTGGTGGTCGCCGAGTTTACTTCGCTGGAGGAGGCGCGCACCTGGGCGGATGCTGATCCCTATGTCTCCGCCGGGGTTTATGCCCGGGTGACCGTCAAGCCGTTCAAGCGGGTACTCCCCTGACCATGAGAGTGATGCGCCATCGGTCACTGAGGTTGAAATTTGTGGCCTGTGCCACTTGGTTTGTACCGTCTTTGGCGTACAATCCCGACGTTTAACCAACTTAAAAAGACTACGGGTATCAGCGTGAACAAACTTCTGATCAGTCTCTGCCTCATCGCCCTGGCCTCGCCCTTACTGAGCGTCTCGGCCCAGGCTCAGGATCGCTACATCTCCGACGTGTTGTACGTGCCGCTGCGCAGCGGTATGGGCAACCAGTACCGGATCGTGCACAGCGGGTTGCCCAGTGGCACGCGCCTGGAGCTGGTCCGCGAGGAGCAGAGCAGCGACGGTGAAAACTGGAGCCTGGTCCGTCTGGAAGACGGCGAGGAAGGCTGGATCCGCAGCCAATTCCTGCTGGCGGAACCCACCGCCGAACTTAAATTGAGCAGCGCTCAACAGCGCGCGCAACGTGCCGCGCAAGAAAGCCAGGCGCTGCGCGATCAACTGACCGAAGCGCAGCAACAGGTGGAACAGTTACAGACCGAGCTGTCCGATGTGCGCTCCCGATACGAAGCACTTCAGCAGGAGCATGAGCGGCTGCGCACACTGTCTTCAGACGCAGTAGGCTTACACGAGCAGCACCAGGAGTTGAGCGAAAACTATCAGGTACTGCAGACCCGCTACGACGTCGTTCAGGCCGACAATGAACGCTTGAAACGGGACCGTCGTTACCAGGACTGGCTGTTTGGTGGTGGTATTCTGGTGGCCGGCGTCATCCTGTCCCTTATTCTGCAGGCGATCGGAAAACGTCGTCGCCAATCTGAATGGCGCTAAAGGAGCAACTCCGATAATGAAGTTTCTGGCCCTGCTTGGTTTGCTCACTCTGTCTGTCGCCGTTCAGGCAGAGAACGATAGCCCCCGGGTCGAGCTGACCACGGATGAGGGCACCATCGTTCTGGAACTGTTCCCCGACAAGGCACCAATTACCGTGTCGAACTTTCTGCAGTATGTCGATGACGGCTACTACGACGGTACGATTTTCCACCGGGTCATTCCCGGCTTTGTGGCCCAGGGCGGAGGACTGACCTACGATTTCACCCGCAAGCCGCCGCGCGATCCGATTGCCAACGAATCGGATAACGGGTTGAGCAACAAACCCATGACCCTGGCCATGGCCCGGCACAGTGATCCGGACAGTGCCACGTCTCAGTTCTACATCAATCTGAACCACAACCCGGGCCTTGACGCGACCGAGGAACGTCCCGGTTACACCGTGTTCGGGCAGGTCGTGGACGGCTACGATACAATCATCACCATCGTCCAGGCCCCCAAAGGTAACTACAAACAGTTCCCGGATGCACCCAATGTCCCCATCCGGATTCTGGAGGCCCGCCGGCTGTCGGCTCCGGCCGATACCACGGCGGACGGGAAGGAGTCATCGCAATGAATGCCACCAAACTGAGCGTCAACCTGAACAAGGTTGCACTGATCCGCAACTCCCGGGAAGGCAACTACCCGGATGTGACCACCTTCGGGCAGATCTGCCTGGACGCCGGTGCCCACGGGCTGACGGTTCACCCCCGCCCGGATCAGCGCCATATCCGCCCCGGCGATGTGTTCGCGCTGAGCGATCTGGTGCAACAGCACCCGGGCATCGAGTTCAATATCGAAGGCAACCCGAACGCTGGCGCCCTGGGCGACTATCCCGGCTTTATGACGTTGGTCCGCCAGACCCTGCCGCACCAGTGCACTCTGGTCCCGGACAGCAATGAGCAATTGACCTCGGATCATGGCTTTGACCTGACCCGCAGTGGCGATGCGCTGCGCCCCATCATCGAAGAGCTGCGCGAGCTCGGTTGTCGGGTCAGCCTGTTCATGGACCCGGACCCGGCACAGATTGATCTGGCACGGGCGGTCGGCGCCGACCGGATTGAGCTATACACGGGTCCCTACGCGGCCGCCCACAAGGCGCACAACTCGGAAATGCACAAGCTGCTGGACCAGTACCGCTATGCCACGGAGCACGCCCGTGATATCGGGCTGGGGGTCAATGCCGGGCACGACCTTAACCTGGACAACCTGGAGCAGTTTCTGCACATCCCGGGTATTGATGAAGTGTCTATCGGACACGCCCTGACCGTCGACGCACTGACCATGGGTATGGCCACCGCCGTGCACGCTTACCTTCGACTCTGCCACCATCAGTAAGGCAGAAGGCGAGGATCCATCGGGCAAGTGCCCGTTTATCGGCTATCCTTAAGGTGTAAGTCAGACGGTTTTACCCGCCGTAAACAAAGGAGTCAGCCATGCATTCGATTTTGGTAAAAGACTATATGCAGCCGGCCGCCCATGCCATTTCCGTAACCGCCAACACGGCAGAGGTGGTCGAGCGGCTACTGAAAAGCGGATTGACCGGCGTCCCCGTGATTGATGAGCGTGAAGCGGTCGTGGGTTTTGTCTCGGAACAGGATTGCATCAAGGAGATGCTCAACGATGCGTTCTTTTGCGAAGAGCCCGCCAGCGTCAGAAAACTGATGAGTGAAACAGTGCTTACCGTGACCCCCAACACCAGCATCGTCGAGCTCGCCCAGACCATGATGCGCGAAAAACCCAAGAACTACCCGGTGGTCAGTGACGGCAAACTGGTAGGCATCATCACCCGCCGACACGTGCTCCAGGCATTGATCGACAATGACGAGGACTGCTACCTGCGTACCTGATTGAGCCTCGGACACACCGCCCCCCAGCGCCCCCATGGCGAGCCGCACACCCGGCTCGTCACCGCCTGACTTCTCCATGCACCTCAGACCGCGCAGACAATAGCGCGGTCGACACGTTATAATTCCCGGCCACACTTCCCAACGATGGTCACTATGCCCAAGCCAGACAGACCCCAGCAGGACTCGGCCAGCTATCGAGCCAAGAAACAGTTTTTCGATTCACTGCTGACGGTGTACGGACGCAAGCCGGTGCTCGAGGCGCTGCGCGATCCGGCGGTCAAGCTGTTTCGCCTGCACCTGGCGGAGAGCAACAAACCCGCCGGGATTCTCGATGAAATCCTGGGCATCGCCAAGTCCCAGGGTGCGGACATTCAGCACCATGACCGCAAGGCGCTATCTCGCATCTCCAAAAACAGCAAGCAGGATCAGGGAGTGGCGGCGGATCTACAATGCAAAGCTTACCAGTCGCTCGAACAGTTCTTGAGTCAACCACCCCGCGCAGATTTTCGATTGTTGGCCCTGGACCGAATCACCAATCCGCAAAACCTGGGGATGATCATCCGTTCGGCGTGCGCGGGCAATGTGGACGGCATTCTGTTACCACAGAAAGGCGGCGCACAAATCGATGCTCTGGTGATCAAGGCAAGCGCGGGCACGGTGTTCCGGGCTCCGATCATTCACTGCCCTACTCTGCCCGAGGCGTTGGCCAAACTCAGAGAAGCCGGCGCCACCATCTGCGCATTATCCTCACACGCTCGTCAGACGCTGGGTGATTTCAACCCATCCGGCGGTAGTGTGTATGTGTTGGGAAATGAAACGGAGGGGGTTTCGACGGAGACGGCCAAGCACTGCAATCACCAGCTTTCCATCCCAATGAACAACGGCGTCGAGTCACTCAACGTAGCGGTCACGGCCGCCCTGATCGCCTTTCAGGACGCTATCTGAGGTTCTCCTTGCTCGCACTTTTTAGTGTGTGTTACGGCGGATGCAGCCTTCGGCTTTATCCGCCCTACGGACACCACAGCAGCTTAGCGTAGGGCGGATAAGCGCAGCGCATCCGCCGCTGCCCAAGGTGCCATACGAAAGGGGCTAGTTCCCGAAACGTCACGCTGGCATAGCGGAGGGAGGGTAGTCCCCTCTGAGACCGTCACCCGCCTTGGACGCCCCACATGGATGTGGGAAGTGTCCCGAAGCGCAGGGAGCGCGAAGAGGACCGGCGGGTGATGAGCCCCCAGGGACGGGTTCACGGCGTGTCTCAGAGGGGACTACCCTCCCGCAGCACAGCCTACAGGGCTCCAAACAAAGTGCCCATCCATAGGCCAACTATGCGAAGTAACCCAACCCGGCAAGCGAAACAATTTACAGCTTGTACCCCTCTTCCTCATGATGGGTAATATCCAGGCCAATCAATTCTTCTTCGCGAGTCACACGCAATCCAGAGGTCAGAACACCGGTCACTTTCAACAGAATGAAGGTCACCACCCCGGTGTACACCGTTGCCACGACAACGCCAACCACCTGAACTCCGAACTGCTGGCCCATCGTCTCGATACCGTCGGCAAAACCCTGACCACTGAACACACCCAGTTGAGTCGAAGCAAAGACCCCGGCCAACAGCGTACCCAGCATACCGCCGACACCGTGTACCGGAAACACATCCAGCGAATCATCGATCTTGAACACCCGCTTCATCGCCTGGGTCGCGTAGAAACAGACAATGCCCGCCGAAACACCGATAATCAGAGCACCGCCGGGGCCCACGAAGCCCGACGCCGGTGTGATGGTTCCCAGACCGGCCACCATGCCGGTCACGATACCCAGCACACTCGGGCGACCGAACTTCACCCACTCCATCGTCATCCAGGCCAATGAGCCGGCAGCGGCGGAAATGTGGGTTACCAGCATCGCCATGCTGGCGTCACCGTTGGCCGCCAGCGCGCTGCCGCCGTTAAAGCCGAACCAGCCGACCCAGAGCATGCCCGCACCGGTCACCGTCATGGTCATATTGTGTGGAGGCATCGCCGTTTTCGGGAAGCCGTCGCGCGGGCCGAGCACCAGCGCTGCCACCAGCGCCGCCACCCCGGCGGTGATGTGCACAACAATGCCCCCGGCGAAATCCAGTACCCCCATGGCGCCCAACCAGCCGCCACCCCAGACCCAGTGACAGATCGGAAAGTACACCCCGAACAGCCACAGCGTTGAAAAAATCAGGACTGAAGAAAACTTCATCCGCTCGGCGAAGGCCCCAACGATAAGAGCCGGCGTAATGACGGCAAAGGTCATCTGAAACAGGCTGAACAGGCTCTCGGGAATATCGCCAGACAGGGAGTCCGATTCCATGCCCGAAAACAGAATCCGGCTTGTATCCCCGATCCAGGCATTGCCTTCGCCAAAGCTCAGGCTGTACCCGGCCACCAGCCAGATCAGTGAGGCGATACAGGCAATCGCGAAACACTGCATCAGAATCGACAAAATATTTTTCGACCGGACCAGGCCGCCATAAAACAGAGACAGGCCCGGCAAGGTCATAAACAGAACCAGAGCCGTTGCCGTCAGGATCCAGGCGGTGTTGGCGCCATTGAGTTCCGCTTGTGCCAGCGCGGTACCGGGCAACAGTGCCAGGCTGATCAACCCGAAAGCGACAGGTCGCTTGTTCATACGCTCATCCTCATTTTGTGCGTCGGCCCAAGGTCGCCGACTATTATTGAGTCACTGCAATGCCCCCGATCGGTGCAGACAAGAGAGGGCAACCCACTGAAAGTACGGGCAACACCGACCAGGAAATTCCAGCAACTGGAACCTCCGAAGACGGCGTTGCACGAGAGTGCAGAGCGCTTTGGGAAGCAGGAATCGTGCCTCAACATTTTTTCTCTTTATATCAATGACTTAGAAAAATTACCGGAAGAGATCATTGATGATTGGCACCAACACCGTGCACGGCGGACACTTTTGTGCACCACAGAAGAACACAGTGCGGGAGAATTGCCTGATCACCGTGCGTCCGTCGAAGCAGGCGCACCAGGATCAGGCAGGAGGGGTTTCAGGGGTCGTTCGCGCGCCTCTGAACGCCGTCACCGCGCGGGCCAGATCGGTCAGTGCGGCGCGGTTGTCGCCGTAGCTCACACGCTCGTAAAGATCCGCAATGCGGATCAGGGCCGGCTCCAGTTCGGCCTGTTGGCGCCCCAACCGGCGAGCCAGCGCGGTCAAGGGTTCTCCCCGTCGGCGCGGACACCCCATGCGTCTCAGTTTGCGCTCCAGGCGCGCAAGTTGGCGATCGGCCGGATAGCGGTAGTGCGGGCGTTGTCGCCAGAACATCCAGAGCAGCAGCACCGACACCAGCGAGGCACCGGTCAGCACCACCGCCAGGGCGATCCGCCACAGATCGGCGCCGCCGAGCCAGTCTTCCAGAAACGCGTCCTGGCGCCCTTGATCGTAACCGAGCACCCAGCGGTGCCATTCGTAATTGAGCGCATCCCAGCGCAGTTGCAGCTGCATCACAAAGGGTAAATCGGCACCAAAGGGTCTCTGCAGCATGTCGCCGTCCGTGGCGCTCAGCGAGACGTCCAGACCTTGCTCGATTCGCTCCGGTGCCACAGCGCCGGTCGGGTCAAAACGCACCCAGCCTTCTCCCTCCAGCCACACCTCCGCCCAGGCGTGAGCATCCCGTTGGCGGACGGTCCAATAATCCTCCAGAGGATTGTGGGTGGCGCCGAGATACCCCACCACCACCCGGGCGGGAATGCCCGCCGCGCGCAGGAAAAATACAAAGCTGCTGGCGAAGTGCTCACAGAAGCCCTCTTGCGTCTGCCACAAAAATTCATCGACGCTGTGCTGTCCCAGTGTCTGTGGACGCAGGGTGTAACGAAACCGCTCCCGGTAAAGCCCCATCAGTCGCTCTATCAGCTCGCTGGGCGATCTGGCGTCCCGCGCCCACTGCCGGGCCGTCGCTCGGGTTTCCGGGTTGGAGTCCCGGGGCAACTGCAACTCCTGGCGTCGCTCCCACTCACTCAGCCCGGAGCGCTGGAACCCATACCGGGTGTGCGACTGAACCCGGTAAGCGGTGCGCTGCATGACCGGATCATCCCGTTGTAGCCGCATCTCCTGCCCCAATCCGATGTCGTCACTCCAGCTGACCGGTGCCGCCAGCGCATACAGCCAGGGTTGGCGGGTCGGTTCCAGCATGACCTCATAGGCCACCGGTTCACCCAGGGGATCGACCTGGTTCATCCATTGCCGGACATCATCCTCGCGCCAGCTCATAAAGTGCGTCGCCCGCTGACGTTCGGTAGGTTGCCATTGCCGTCCATCGAAATAGGAAAACACCAGGCCACGCCAGTAACGATCTCTGGGCGACGGCGCCTCGCCATCAAAAGTGACCCGAAAGGCCAGCGCATTGGATTGTGCCAGCTCACCGATATCCCCCGGAGACATGCTGTCACTGATGCCCGTGGTCGCGGCCCGGCGGTCCTGCGGAACCGACCAGAGCGCACCGGTGCGGGGAATGACCAGAAACAGGATCAGCATGAGAGGCGTCGCCTGTAACACCAACCACCCCGCCTGC
>NZ_DFTP01000092.1:0-23501 GCF_002381585.1 Marinimicrobium sp. UBA4209 | reverse complement strand
CCCCGCCTGCCGAATACTGGGCCAAAAGCGGACATTGCCCAACGACTGGTGCGCCGCCAACAGCGTCGCCGTCAATAACAACAACGACAGGACACCATACACGCCCGCCAGCGGCCCCGAATGAAACAGGAATTGGGTCGCGGAAACAAAGTAGCCCAGATAAACGGTGACCAGCAGATCCCGACGTCGGCGCAGCTCCAGCAATTTGAGAATAAAGCCGGCCAGCAACAAACCGACCATGGCAGTCATATCAAACCGGGCGCCGTAGCTCATCACCAGACCACCGCCGAACCCCGCCATCAGTCCGAGCCGCACCCACAACGAGGGGAAGCTCCAGGCACCGCGAAAGATCTGCCAGCGCCAGACCACCACGCACAACCAACCAGCCCACAGCCAGAGCGGCGCATGGACCGAGTGCGGCAACAGAATGATGGCCTGGGCCACCAGCAGCCAGGCGAGACTGGTGCGGGTAACCTGTTCCCGTTCAGCCACGTTCACCTCCCTCGGCCTGCTCCGGCATACCGTAGAGCGCCAGGGCCCGCAGTACCCGCTCCTGATGGGCCTGCCCACGCCCCAGCGGAATATCCAGCCCCGGAAGGCGCAGGCCGTATTCAGCGGAGGTTTTGCCGTACTCCACGGCCCAGAAACACAGGCGGCTCAATCGGCTTTCCTGATCCAGCCCCGGGAGGGCGTCCCAGTCCAGCCAGACCTGTTCACTCTGGTAACCGGCGTAATCTTTCAGATAGAGCCCCTGCTCCCGGGCGTAGAGCTTCCAGGCCACATGGGCCATCGGGGCACCGACCTGATAGGGCCGAAACCCCTGAAACTCTTCCTGATTCTCTGCCGAAAGCTGCTCTCCGACCTCGCCGCTCAGATGCGCTTGCGGTGGGTGGTCGCTGGAGCGCGGTGCGGGGTAAATCAGTGCCCGCCCATCCAGGTGAACCCAGGACCAGACCCGAAACAGCCCCAGAGGGTAATAACTCTGTACCCGGAGGCGCTCCGGAACCAGCCAGCCTCGCCGGCGGGCACGGTACGCCAGCGTCACCGTGCGCTCTGCCCGGTGGGGCACATCGGCTTCAACGGTCAGGTCCCGATCCCACCCGAGCAGCAGGGCTTCGTGGCGCGAGCCCGAGGCAGGTTGCAGCATCAGGTCAAACTCGGCCCACTCCCCGGCGAAGGCGGGATGAGCCCGCTGTACCGAGAGGGTCAACCCGGACAGGTTACGGAACGCATGCACCACCGACACCGTCATCAGACTGAGCAGCAGAAAAGCGGAGGCCAACACCAGATTGTTTTCGTAGTTGGTGCCCAACAGCCACAGCAGTGTGATGACCAACAGAAAGCCGATCCCCTGCGCCGTCGGCAGAACATAGATGGATTTGTGACGCAGACGGACCGACTCGGCCCGGGGCGCGCGACGCACCACCCAGTGCCAGAACCAGTGTGTCAGAGTATCGGGTAAACGCATCGGGGCTCAGTGATTCATCGAACTCGGGCCCTTACCTTACCCTGTCCACCATAAAAAAAGCCACCGGTCGATCGACCGGTGGCTTTTTTACTGTCGCGAGCGACGGACTAGGGTGCGCTACTGTATAGAGCCGCCACATCGTCAGCGCTCAAGGGCACATCATAGATGCTCAGCTCATCCACCAACCCGTCATAGGGGGTATCCCAGTAATTGACGCCCACCCCGAATACCGTGGTTTCCGCGGGCGTAAACACATCCGGGAAACCCTCCCCGGTGAACACCGCTTCACCATCGAGATACAGCGTCAGGTTACCCGCGTTGTTGACCGCCACAAAGTGGGTCCAGGTATTCGTAGCAATCTGCGTCCCGGTATCGCCATCAAACCAGTCCGTACCGGACCAAAGCATGGTGTTGCCGGCACCGGGACCATTAGGCACTACACTGATCCAGCTGTCGGCAGACGCCGCTCCGAAGAATGCAGTGGTGAACTGGGTCAATGCGGACGGATTGAGCCACATCGATACGGTGTAGGTTGCATCGGTAATCAGATTGTCCGGCAGTGCAACACCATAGGTACCGTCGAGACTGAGTGCGCTACCGACGCGCCCCTCGTCAAAGCTGAGCGAGCCTCCGGTGTTGTCCAGCCGGTTACCGGTCACCGTACCCGAACCCATATTGCCCGTAGCATCGTCGAGATGATCATCGAAGCTGAAGCGCGCGGCGGGCTCCGGCATACCTTCCGACAGAACGGTGACCGTAATGTCGCGGGTGACCGATTGCCCCTCCAGACTCAGGGTCGCGGTCAGGGTCACATCGGCATCGCTAGCCGCCGGCCGGGTCACCTGTGCGGTGGCCCCATCAACTTCAACGACGCTGCTGTCTGACGAAGTCCAACTGACCGCGGTCGCAAACGGTCCGCTTACCGGCAGCGCAAAGTCTTCAATCACAGCGCTGGTATCGCCGAGCGTCAACTGGTCACGGGCAACGCCGAGCAGCTCCGAGGTGGACAACCGATCAATATCCAGTGCCTGAACTTCGGCGGCGCTGAGCGCAGCATCGTACACATTGAACTCATCCACCAGACCGTTGAAGGGCAGATCCCAGTAATTGACGCCAAGAGCGAAACGCCCCGTATTGTCGGTAAAGAAGTCCGCTACTGAACCACCGGCATACGCCTGCTGACCGTCGATATAGACCTGCACATAGCCCTGGGAGACCGACACCGCCAGGTGACTCCACTCCCCTGCGGGAATGGTTTCGCCCGTCGCTCCGTCAAACCACGCATCGTTATTCCGGCTCCAGAACATGACATTCTCATCCCAGGAACTGGGCAGGAAGCTGAACCACTGGCTCGGTTCAACCAAGGGGTCTGAGGTATCCCCCGGCACTTCACCAAACACCAGTGTGGAGAACTGGGTGATGACGTTGGGACGTACCCACAGAGACAGGGTGTATTCATAGTTGTTTATCAAGCCGTCGGGCAACCGTACACCGCTGCTACCATCCAGCGACACCGCCTGTCCGGCACTGCCCGTGGTGTAACTGAGGTTGCCCTCGCCCACTTTATGAATACGGTCACCCGTACTCATGGCGGCCTCATACTGACCAGTACTGTCGGTCAGGTCATTTTCAAACTCAAACCGTGCCACCCGGTTGAAGGGCATACGTTCGGGCACCAGTACCTCGAGGGTGACCGTTTCCTCTTCGCCCTGATACAGAATGGTCGCGGTGAGATTGACCGACGCATCACCCGATCCCGGCGCGGGGCGCTCGACTTGTCCATCGGTACCAATGACGGCTTCATTGCTGCTCTCCCAGAGAATCTGGGCACCGCGAATACCGTCGGTGGGCAAAGTCAGCGCATCGCCTTTGAAGGTTTCCGGCAGAGTCAGCTCGGCGGCAACCGCGGCCAACACCTCGGTTGCTGACTGTGCGGGCAACCGGGTTCCCCAGACACTTTCACCGCTACCGGACACCGCCGAAAACGCCGGCACGAGTTCTGCAATACGCTCATCCCACTGCCAGCGCAGCTGGCCCTCAAAGGCGCCAAGGCCATCCAATTGCAACACGATGCGATTGAGCGCTTCCGGGTCCAGTTGATAGGTGCCGGTCACTTCGCCGGTGATGGTGCCGTCGTCATGCAGGGTCATCGCCTGCGACTGACGCGCTTCCCGGTTGATGTCCTTGCCATGATTGATGAACTGGTAGTCACCAACCACATCCTCGCTGTCCACCACATTGTCGCCCTCAATGGGCGCGTAGCGGTGCGGCGATGCAACCAGCCAGCCATCGGCGGTGGCCATCAACTCATGGACCCGAATGGCATGCTGCTCACCCCGATTGGGGAAACGGGTGTGGGTGATCAGGAAATGCTGCCCGGTGGCTTCGTCGTAGTACGCCGAGTTGTGTCCCGGTGCCAGGTAACCCCGGCTGCCGTGGTCGTCACCGGTGCGCGAACGGAAGTTGAAGCCTCCCATCAGCTTGACGCCATAGGGCGCGATACCGTCCCAACCGCCCCGGGCCAGGGCCATGTCGTTACCCTCGGCATCGAGGTAGGGACCATCGGGCGTGCGCGAGCGGGCAATGCGTATGTTGTACCCGTCGGTCGAGACAAAACCGCCAAAGGAGGCGAACATGTAGTAGTAATCGGTCTCGGGGCTGTAGAGCACAAAGGTGCCCTCGATAGCGCTATGGTCGCCCCCGGTCAGATGTTTGCCGTAGCCCTGCCCCGGTTCGGGCAGCCCGGTTGACTCATCCATGGCGAGAATGTGAATACCGCCCGCGTAAGAGCCATAGATCATCCAGAGGCTGCCATCCTTGTCATGAAAAGTGTGAGGATCGATGGCATTGGGATGGATGTTGCCGTTATAGGATTCGATGTCGCCGACACCGTAACCCTGATCAATTTCGGCGTCTGTCTGCCCGGACCAGAGGAATATGCCCTGGTTTTCATAGGGGCCGAAAACGCTGTCCTCCGAGGTGGCCAGACCGAGGTAGGAACGAGGCGCATCGCAGACGCCGCTGGCCGGGTTGGTGCAGTGATTGAAGTAGAAATAGTACTTGCCGTCGGCCAGTTTACGGATGTCCGACGCCCAGGAACCTACATAACCACCGGTCCACTCAATGCCTTCGGCCACTTCCGTTTCATAGTTGCCAAACAGCGGGTAATCAGTGAGGTCGGGATTCTCCAGCGCGATGCCCGGCGCCTCTGAAGTCCAGGTAATCAGATCCTGGGAGCTGGCCATCGCCAAGTGGGAACCCACCACATAGTAAGTGCCGTCGTCGTCCCTGAAGACCGAGGGATCGTGCACTGCCACATCGTTGTACTGAATCAGTTCGCTGTTGACGGTGGGATTGGCCCGGGGCTCCACTCGCGCGAGACTCGACGAGCTGGAGGATTCAGAGGAGCTCGATGACACTTGTGATGCGCTGGAACTGGAGCTGGATGCCACCGATGAGCTGGACCCACCACTGTCTCCACCGCTACCGCCACAGGCCGCCAGAACCAGCGTACTCCCCAGCACCCAGGATAGTCGTTGTATTTTCACGATCTAATGCCTCTGCTGCGTTTATTGTTAGACAGAACTGCAACATAAATAGTATTACAGTACTACCTTAATTGGTAGGCATATAATCACACAATTAGGCGCTAACCAGAACGGATTTGGACTAAAAAAGGCGAACCCTTAGATCATAAAGCAATTTTACCCGCCAAACAGCAAAAACTCCGCCTTTATTTGTATTATTTATATTAGGCGGGAACGATGTCAACGGCGTTCAACAGCTCCGTGATCAGCGCCTGCTCGTGCCCCTCGGTGCCGCTGGCAGCCGGGGCAATTCGGTGCGCCACCACGGGAGGCAGCAGCGTCTGTAGGTCTTCAGGAATGACGTAACTCCGCCCGTGCATGAACGCCCAGGTCTTAGAGGCACGAAGTAGCGCCAGAGCCCCTCGTGGGGAGAGGCCGCAGGCAAACTCGGGGGAGTGCCGGGTGTGGTGAACCAGCCGTTGCAGGTAATCCAGAAGGCTGTCTGAGGTTTTGACCTGTTCCGCAGCCTGCCGGATCTTGGGCAGCTGCTCGGGCTTCAGACGGGTTTTGACTCCGGCCAGTTTTTGGCGGGGATCACCGCCGAGAAACATCTGACGCTCAGCATCCGCACTGGGGTAACCGAGGCTGATGCGCATCAGAAAGCGGTCCAGTTGCGATTCGGGCAGCGGGAAAGTCCCCATCTGGGACAGGGGATTCTGAGTGGCAATGACGAAAAAAGGGTCTTCGAGCTTACGGGTCTCCCCTTCTACCGTGACCTGACGTTCCTCCATCGCCTCCAGCAATGCGCTCTGGGTTTTCGGCGTGGTCCGGTTGATCTCGTCGGCCAACAGCAACTGAGTGAATACCGGGCCGGGATGGAAGGTAAAGCGCGACTGCTCCCGCTCAAACACCGATGCGCCGATAATATCGGCGGGCAGCATATCGCTGGTAAACTGGATCCGCTGATAAGACAAGCCCAGCACCTTGGCAAGCGCATGGGCCAGGGTGGTTTTCCCCATGCCGGGCAGGTCTTCAATCAACAGATGCCCGTCGGACAGCAGACACGCCAGGGCGAGCTTTATCTTGTCTTCCTTACCCAACAAAACCTGGCCGATTTCATCGACAACAACCTGGATAAAATCCCGCATTGACCCTCTGCCCTGTTCTGGTGGGTTCGGCGGACTCAGGACAGTCCGCGCAACAAATCGTTTTTCAGATCCTCGACATCCTCCAGCCCCACCGCCAACCGGATCAGATTGTCGGCAATGCCGGATTCGGCCCGCTGCTCCGGTGTCAGGCGTCCATGGGTGGTCGTGGCCGGATGCACGATGGTGGTTTTTGCATCACCGAGGTTGGCAGTGAGCGAGCAGATCCGGGTGCTGTCGATCACGCGCCAGGCGGCAGCCTGATCCCCTTTGACCTGAAAGGACAGCACCCCACCGAAAGCAGACTGCTGCTTACGCGCCAATTCATGCCCGGGGTGTTCGGGCAGACCGGCGTAGTACACACGCTCGACCTGGGGCTGACGCTGGAGCCATTCGGCCAGCGCCTGCGCATTGCGTGAGTGGGCCTCCATCCGCAGACGCAGGGTTTCCAGCCCTTTCAGGAACACCCAGGCATTGAAGGCACTCAGGGTGGGTCCGGCACTGCGGACAAACGCCAAAACGTCATTGATGGTGTCCTGATCTCCGGCAACCACGCCACCCAGGCAGCGCCCCTGGCCATCGATGTATTTGGTCGCCGAGTGAATGATCAGGTCGGCACCGAACTCGATCGGGCGTTGCAGTGCCGGGGTGCAGAAACAGTTGTCCACCACCAGCCTGGCACCCCGGGCATGGGTCAGATCCGCCAACGCCTGGAGGTCGACGACATCGCACAGAGGGTTGGACGGGGTTTCCACAAACACCAACCGGGTGTTAGCCTGAAAACCGCGCTCCCACGCGGTCAGATCGGTGGGGTCGACAAAGGTTACCCCAACCCCGAACCGCTGCAGATACTTGGTAAACAGAACCGTGGTTGTGCCGAATACACTCCGGGAGCAGAGGATATGATCTCCCACCTGCAGCAGTGCCATGCAAGTGCTGAGAATGGCCGACATGCCGGAAGCCGTCGCAATGGCACTTTCGGCCTTTTCCAGAGCGGCAATGCGCTCCTCAAACGCGCGCACCGTCGGATTGGTATAACGCGAATACACGTTGCCGGGAGCGTCGCCAGAGAAGCGGTCCGCCGCTTCCTGGGCGCTGCCAAACACATAACTGGAGGTCAGGAACAGCGCTTCGCTGTGTTCCCCTTCCGCCGTGCGGTGACATCCCGCACGAACGGCCAGGGTGTCCAGGCCAGCACCGGTCAAGCTGTCATCATATTCACTCATGAGCGATCTCGTCAGGGGTTTTCCGCCACATCATTGTGCAGGCCGATCAGCGTGCCCTCCGGCTTGGCCGCTTTCTTGTGCGCATTACTCTTGGCGCCATCGTTGCGCTCGGCCTCGAGTTTCTCCAGATAGGCATCATCCACATCACCGGTCACATACTCACCGTTGAACACGGCACAGTCAAACTCGGTAACCTTGCGGGTCCCTTCCGCCGAGGCGGCCACCAGGTCTTCCAGATCCTGATAGATCAGCCAGTCGGCACCGATCTCCCGACAGATTTCTTCGTGACTACGACCGTGAGCGATCAGCTCTTTGACCGTGGGCATATCGATGCCGTAGACATTCGGATAGATGACCGGTGGTGCCGCTGAGGCAAAATACACTTTGGCGGCGCCGGCATCGCGGGCCATTTCGATAATCTGCTGACAGGTGGTGCCACGGACAATGGAATCATCCACCAGCAGCACGTTCTTGCCACGAAACTCCAGCTCGATGGCATTGAGCTTCTGGCGCACAGACTTCTTACGCTGCTGCTGCCCGGGCATGATGAAGGTCCGACCAATGTAGCGGTTTTTCACCAGCCCTTCCCGGAACTTCACACCCAGATTGTAGGCCAGTGCCTGCCCGGCCACCCGGCTGCTGTCGGGAATCGGCACCACCACATCGATATCATGGTCGGGACGTTCGCGCAGAATTTTTTCCGCGAGCTTTTCACCCTGGCGCAGGCGAGCCTTGTACACCGAGATGCCGTCCATGATCGAATCCGGGCGGGCGAAGTACACATGCTCAAAGATACAGGGCCGCAACCGGGTATTCTCGGCACACTGACGACGATGAAGCTCGCCCTCGGCGGTGATGTAAATCGCCTCACCGGGGGCTACATCGGCAATCAGATCAAAGCCGAGCACATCCAGCGCAACGCTTTCCGAGGCAACCATGTACTCGACTCCACCCTCGGTTTCCCGCTTGCCATAGACCAGGGGACGAATACCGTTTGGATCGCGGAACGCAATCAGGCCGTAGCGGGCAATCATCGACACCACCGCGTAACCACCGCTGACCCGACGATGCACGCCGGCAATGGCTTCAAAGATGTCATCCTCATTGGGCTGCAACTTACCCTGGGACTGCAGCTCGTGGGCAAACACGTTGAGCAACACCTCGGAGTCCGAGTCGGTGTTGACATGACGCAGGTCGGTTTTGAAAAGCTCTTCGCTGAGCTGGTCCGCGTTGGTCAGGTTGCCGTTGTGGGCCAAGGCAATACCGTAGGGAGAGTTCACATAGAAAGGCTGGGCGAGCGCCGGGCCCGAGCTGCCCGCCGTCGGATAGCGCACGTGGCCGATACCGATATTGCCCACCAGCCGCTGCATATGACGGGTCCGGAAAACGTCTTTCACCAAGCCGTTGGCCTTCTGCTGAGCCAGCTTGCCGCCGTCACAGGTCATGATACCCGCCGCATCCTGGCCGCGATGTTGGAGTATGGTCAGCGCGTCATAGAGCTGCAAATTGACATCGCTTTTACCCACAATACCCACAATGCCGCACATAGAAAAACCACCTTTACGTCATAAAAAAACGGAACACCCGGGCGGCGTCCCGGGATTAAAACCACTGAAAAAAGAAGCGGGTTGTCTCGGCCGCCAGTGCGCGAGCCCAATCTTCGAACGCGAGAAAATGCGGTACCAGGGCTGACTCGCGCCACCACTCGTCCTGGTCAACGGGAATGATCGAGGGCAACAGAATCAGCAGCGCCATGACCACCACCAGGCCACGGGCCAGCCCAAACAACATGCCGAACAGTCGGTCGGTGCCCGACAGACCGGTCATCCGGACCAGCTCGCCGATCAGATAATTCACCATGGCGCCGACAATCAGTGTCGCCGCGAACAGAATGACGAAGGCCGCCATTTCTCGAATGGAAGGGGTGGGAATCAAGTCCGTGAGCAGCACTGCCAGGCGATCGCCGAACAGCACAGCCACCACAAAGGCCACCAGCCAGGTGACCAACGACAGGGCTTCTTTGACGAAGCCGCGTTTGATGCTGATAAGGCTGGACACCAACAGTATGCCCAGTATGGCCCAATCTGCCCAGTTCATTCGCTGGCCCGACTCATGCTATGGAAAGCTCCCCGGTTGCTTGCGCGCGCATTTTAGCAGAGGCACCGCGGATCAGATACCCCCGGCGCCCGTCGGTGCCACCGGAGAGGCTCAAGGCTCAAAGCGCAGAATCAGCGCATCGACCTTCAGGGCCTGATCGACCGCCGCCTTGGTCGACTCGGCCTCCGAACGGCTCACTTTCGGACCGATAAACACCCGGCTGACCGCCCCGGCGTCGGTGCTGGCAGAGCGCACGTAGGCACGGTAGCCCTCTCCCTGCAACCGATCCCGCAGCGCCCGCGCGGTATCCGGGTCGCGGAAACTGGCGACCTGGATGACCCAGGCTGTACCTTCATCGGTATTCACCTCCGTCGCCTCAGATTCCGGCGCAGAACGTTCCGGCGGCGGATCGGCCTGAGCCTCCGTCGGTTCGGACTGGGCCTCTTCCAGGGAGTCCACTACCGGCTGGGAGTCATCTTCGGGCATAAACATGGTGTCGGGCTCCGGTGCCGGCTCAATATTCTCCGGCGCCGACGGCGCTTCGAAGACCATGGTGTCCCGGGCGGGTCGATCGGGAATCAGCGTCTGGGTACTGACCGGCTCCACCTGCCGATCCCGCAGGATGCTGGGCACTACCAGAATGCCAATCGCGATAAGGACGATCGCACCCACCAGGCGCTGTTTCAGACCGCTATTCATGGTTACTCTCTATATTGTCGCGCAGAGGGTCTGGCCTATCGCTCTCAGCATCCAGCCAGTCGAGGGCCGCGCTGACCGTGTAAAAAGACCCCATTATCACAATCCGATCTCCGGGCCGGGACTCCCGCCTCAGTCGCCCCATCACCTCGACTACTGTACCACAGCCGCTTGCCGAGACATTGAGCGCCGCCAGGTCCTGCTCCAATTGTGCCACGGTGGCGGCCCTGGGGATCTCCGGAAGCGATACCAGCCAACAGTGAGTCATCAATGGATAAAGCGGTGCCAGAGTGGCGACCCGATCCTTATCCGCCATCATGCCGACCACGAGGTGGGTATCTACCGGGCCAGCGCTCGTCAGACGGGCCGCCAGATGCCTGGCAGCGGCCGGGTTGTGTGCAACATCCAGCACCAGGGTTCGCCCCGCCCAGGGGCGAGTCTGATAGCGCCCGGGCAGCGTCAGCCGATCGAGCCTGCAGGCTTGCGCCAATGGCTCGACCTGATGGCCCAGTTGAGCGACAACCTGCAGGGCCGCGGCAATACTCGGCCAGGGCAGCACCGGCCGCTCGAGCTGGCACTGTTGCGGCTGACCATCACTGCCCTGCCCCCACCAGCACCAGCCCCCATCCTGTCCAGTAAATCCAAACCGCTCGCCAATGCGCTGTAACTCGACTCCAATTGCCCCGGCCGCCGACAGCAGGCCGGCCGGAGGTTGCTCATCAGCGCACAGTGAAATCTGACCGGCACGGTAGATACCGGCTTTTTCCCGACCGATACTGTCGCGGTCATTGCCCAACCAGGCCTGATGATCCAGGTCGACACTGGTGACCACTGCCACACCGGCATCCAGCAAGTTGACCGCATCAAGACGTCCACCCAGCCCCACTTCGAGCACCATGACATCCACAGCCTGCTCCTGAAAAATCAGCAGAGCGGCCAGGGTGCCGAACTCGAAGTAGGTCAAACTGATGTCGGTGCTCGCGGCATCAATGCGGGCAAACGCACGGCACAACTCACCGTCGCCGACCGGAACACCGTCGACCTGGATGCGTTCGTTATAGTGCTGTAGATGGGGAGAGGTATAGGCACCGACCCGCTGCCCGGCTGCCCGCAACATCGCGGAGCAGGCGGCCACGCAGGAGCCCTTGCCGTTGGTACCCGCTATGCTGACCACCCGGGCCTGGGGGGATAGCAGGTCGAGGCGCTCGGCCACCGCACGGATTCGGGTCAAGCCGAGTTCAATTTCAGTGGGATGGTGGCTTTCGAGCCAGTGTAACCAGTCGTCCAGGCGCTCAAAGCGCATTGCTGGTGCCAATCAGACCGCCTCGCGGCGAGTGAATTTAGCCAACAGGCGCGCGAGCGTATCGCGCATGTCCCGACGATGGATGATCATGTCGATGGCACCCTTATCGAGCAGGAACTCACTGCGCTGGAAACCTTTGGGCAGCTTCTGCCGAATGGTCTGCTCAATGATATTGGGACCGGCAAAACCGGCCCGGGCATTGGGCTCGGCGGCATTGATGTCACCCAGCAACGCGAGACTCGCGGATACGCCGCCGTAGACCGGATCGGTCATGACTGACACGTAAGGGGTGCCCTGACGCTTCAGACGTTCGATGACAGCGCTGGTCTTAGCCATCTGCATCAGGGAGATCAACGCCTCCTGCATGCGGGCACCACCGGTGGCCGAAAAACACACCAGAGGAATATCTTCTTCCAGCGCCACTTTGGCCGCCCGGGCGAAGCGCTCGCCGACGACGTAGCCCATGGAGCCGCCGTGGAAGGCAAACTCAAACGCCACTGCCACCACCGGCATGCCTTTCAGAGTCCCCTTCATGGCCACCAGGGCGTCTTTTTCGCCCGTGGTTTTCTGGGCGGTTGACAGGCGATCCTTGTATTTTTTCACATCGCGGAACTTCAGCCGATCGATCGGCTCAACGTCAGTCGCCAGTTCCTGACGATTCTCCTCATCCAGAAACAGGTTCAGCCGGGTTCTGGCGCCAATGCGCATGTGATGGTCGCATTTGGGGCAGACATCCAGGTTGCGCTCCAGCTCAGGACGATAGAGGACCGCCTGACACTTGACGCATTTTTTCCAGAGCCCTTCCGGTACCTTGCTGCCACCACGCTTACCCTCTGCACGGGCCATGCTCGGTACAATCTTTTCTAGCCAACTCATGTCGATTCTCTCTGCGAAATCTTGAGGTTTTCAGTCTCTGTCGGGCTGCCGGGCCCGACTCGGGTATTCGTTACTCGGAGCGATCAGGCATCCAGCGCTGTGCGGATACCGCCAACAATATCTCCCACGGCGGCGGCTATCTGCTCGGGCGACTGTTCGTACCGATCACCCATGGTGCTCACCAGGACGCTACCGATCACAACGCCGTCGGCCAGCGCGGACAGCTTGCGAGCCGTTTCCGGATCCTTGATGCCGAAGCCGATACATAGGGGCAGATCGGTCAGTTTACCAAACTCGTCCAGCTTGGCCTTGACCGCGTCCACATCCAGGTGTCCTGCGCCGGTCACCCCCTTGAGGGAGACATAGTAAATAAAGCCGCTGGCGAGGGCGGACACCTGCCGGGCGCGCTCAACACTGGTGGTCGGCGCCAGCAGCAGGATGTTGTCCATGCCCACGGCGGTCAACTCGCGCTTGAGCGGCTCCGCCTCTTCCGGCGGCAGGTCAACCGTGAGCAGCCCGTCGACGCCCGCCTCGGAGGCCAGCTGCGCAATGGTGTCGTAACCCATGCGCTCGATCGGGTTGGCGTACCCCATCAGTACCACCGGCGTATCGGCATCGGTTTCCCGAAACTGGCGCACCAGCTCCAGGGTGCCGCGCAGGCTGATTTTGTGCTCCAGCGCCCGCTCGTGGCCCCGCTGGATCACCGGCCCCTCCGCCATCGGGTCAGAAAAGGGAACCCCCAGCTCGATGATATCGGCCCCCTGCCTGACCAGTTCGTGCATCGCGGGCAGCGTGGCTTCGGGGTAAGGGTCACCATTGACGATATAGGTCACCAGGGCTTTTCTTCCCTGCGAGCGCAGGTCCTGCAGGCGTTTGGCAATACGACTCATGAATTCTCTATCCTGATTCTGCGCTTACACTTCGATGCCATCAAGCTTGGCAACAGTAAGAATGTCTTTGTCTCCACGGCCGGAGAGGTTCACCACAATACTCTGATCCGGACGCATGGTCGGCGCCAGCTTTTCGGCATAGGCCAAGGCATGGCTCGACTCGAGCGCGGGCATGATGCCTTCTGTCAGGGTCGTTTTACGGAACGCCGCCAGAGCTTCCTGGTCATTGATCGCCACGTAATTGACGCGCCCCTGATCTTTCAACCAGGCGTGCTCCGGGCCCACACCCGGATAATCCAGACCGGCGGAGACCGAGTGGGTCTCGATGATCTGGCCGTTTTCGTCTTCCATCAGATAGGTCCGGTTGCCGTGCAGCACCCCGGGGATACCGGCGCTCAGCGGTGCGGCATGGCGTCCGGTCTCAACGCCGTCACCGCCGGCCTCGACGCCGTACATTTCGACACTGTCATCCCCGAGGAAGGGGTGGAACAGGCCGATGGCGTTGGAGCCGCCGCCCACACAGGCCACCAGGGCATCGGGCAGACGACCGGTCTGCTCCAGACACTGAGCCCGGGCTTCACGCCCGATCACTGATTGGAAATCGCGCACCAACTGAGGATAGGGGTGCGGACCGGCCACGGTGCCGATAATGTAGAAGGTGTCGTCGACGTTGGTGGCCCAGTCGCGCATGGCCTCGTTCATCGCATCCTTGAGGGTGCGGGAACCGGAGGTCACGGGAATGACTTCGGCACCGAGCAGCTTCATCCGATAGACGTTCAGGGACTGGCGCTGGACGTCCTCAGCCCCCATGTATACGCAACACTTGAGACCGAGCCGCGCCGCCACAGTGGCCGATGCCACGCCGTGCTGCCCTGCCCCGGTCTCGGCAATCACCCGCTGCTTACCGGTGAACTTGGCCAGCAGTGCCTGACCAATGGTGTTGTTCACCTTGTGGGCACCGGTGTGGTTCAGGTCTTCCCGCTTGAGGTAAATCTGGGCCCCACCCAGTTCGCGGCTCCAACGCTCGGCGTGGTACAGCGGGGATGGGCGCCCGACGTAGTAGGCCAGATCCTTGTCGAATTCCGCCTGAAAATCCGGATCGTTTTTCAGGTCGCCGTAGATGCGCTTGAGCTCATCCAGGGCATAAATCAATGTCTCGGACACAAACCGCCCGCCATAAGGGCCAAAGTGGCCATCGGCGCTGGGAAACTGGCTGTAGTCGGTGTCAGAGTACCGTTTGCTTGAAAACGCTTGAGTCTTAGAGTTCACCTTGATCACCGTTGAGGGCGTTAAACATAAACTGGTTTACTTTGCCGGCATCCTTGAGACCGGGCGACGCTTCTACCCCGCCACTGACATCCACGCCATAAGGGCGGGTCGCGGAGATCGCCTGACGGACGTTGTCGGGCGTCAGGCCACCGGCCAGAATGACCGGTCGTTCAGGGTTGCGAGGCACCCGCTCCCAGTCAAAGGTTTCTCCGGTGCCGCCCGGGACCCCTTTGCGGTAGGCATCCAGCAAAAAACCAGACGCGTGTGGATGCTCTGCCATGGCGGCCATAACATCCAACTCAGGACGCATACGCAACGCTTTGATATATGGACGCCCGTAGCGGACGCATTCGTCGGCCGTTTCATCGCCATGGAACTGCAGCAGCTGTAGAGGCACTTCGTTCAGGACCGCGTCGATCGTGGCCGGAGCGGCATTTACAAACAGCCCGACGAGGGTCGCGAACGGCCCTACGGTGTGGGCGACAGCTTTTGCCTGCTCAATGTCCACGGCCCGGGGGCTGGCCGGGTAGAACACCAACCCCAGGGCGTGAGCGCCGGCTCTGAGCGCCAGTCGGGCGTCTTCCGAGCGCGTAATGCCGCATATTTTAACCCGAATGTCCTGACTCATGTCCGCCCTGTCTGCCGCTGTGAAAACAGACCGGAGATACTAGCAGAAATCCGCACAAATTGCTGCCAGAGGCCGCCGGATCAGGGATTTTCCATCAATCCACCCAGGGGCTCAGGCACAAAAATCGGACCCGGTTGACCGCCGGGCAGGCCAAAGGCCGCCGGGTAATCGACATGGACCAGGTACAGTCCGAAGGGACGCGCCGTCACCCCACCGGCGCTGCGGTCCCGGGCCGCCAGAATTTCCGCCGCCCAGCCAATGTCCGCCTCGCCAGCGCCAATCGCAAGCAGAACACCCACAATGTTGCGGACCATATGGTGTAAAAACGCGTTGGCCCGGACTTCAAGCACAATCAGGTCGCCCCGTCGGACGAGGTGCAGATAATCGATCCGGCGAACCGGGTTGCGCGCCTGGCACTGACTGGCCCGAAAGGAGGTGAAGTCGTGCTCCCCAACCAGGGCCTGGGCCGCCTCACGCATGGCCCCGACGTTCAACCGCTTGCGGGACCAGGTAATGTGCTGGTGGGTCAGCGCCGAGTAGGTGTCGCGATCGGAAATCAGGTAGCGGTAGGTGCGTGAGCGGGCACTGAAGCGCGCGTGAAAACCGGGCTCAACCGGCCTGGCCCAGCGTACCGCTATATCAAAGGGCAACTGAGCACGGGTGCCGAGCACCCAGGCCTTTTCCGGCCTCTCGGCCATCGTGTCGAAGTGGACAATCTGACCGGTGGCGTGAACCCCCGCATCGGTCCGGCCGGCGCAGATCAGGGAAATCGGCTCGTTGGCCACGGCGCTGAGCGCCCGCTCCAGATGCCCCTGCACCGTCGGAACCCCACTGGGTTGCGTCTGGAATCCGTGGTAGTGGGTTCCCTGATACTCGACCGCCAACGCGACCCGGTGCATCCCCTCGGGCCACTCGGTATCGGGAAAGATTTCGGCGTTGCGCTTGTAGGCTCTGGGCTGGGCCTGACTGGTTTCGGTCATCACTTACTCTTGCCTCGACAATCGGCCGCTTTAGAGAACTCAACCAGCCCCCCCAAAAACCGCCAATCCTGAAAAACATTGCCACCCCTGAAAAAACAAAGCCCTGCGCACAGGATGCGCAAGGCTTTGCAGGAGAACCAGCCGGAAAAATCAGCTTTCGATTCGACCCAACAGCTCCTCCGCTTCCTGCTGCTGCTGTTCGTTGCCCTCCTGGCGCACCTCTTCCAGAATATCGCGGGCACCGTCCGCATCACCCATATCGATATAGGCGCGGGCCAGATCCAGCTTGGTCGCCGCCTCATCGGTATCGGCGAGGAAATCCAGCTCCGCATCCATATCGTCATCGGACTCCTGAGAATCCGACTCCGTGGCCGCTGAATCATCGGAGGCCAGCCCAGACAACGCCTCTTCAAACACCTGATCTTCATCGACATCGGTCGACGCCGGCTCTGGCGTCTGAGCGGCGGTGTCCGCCTGGGGAGTATTTTCAGGCTCTGAATCGGACGCACCTTCGAGGTCGGCATCCAGATCGCTCATTTCTTCATCCAGTGAGGACAGATCCAGATCACCGGTTTCCAGGGCATCCAGGTCAAAATCGTCACTGTCATCCGCTGCGGGCTTCGCCTCAACTCCGGGCTCCTGGTCACGCTGAGCATCAGACCAGTCTTCGGCCAATGCATCGTCCAGGTCCGCAAACGCATCCTGACCCGCCTCCTGTTCATCCTCAGAGGTCGCGTCCCGATCCAGGCCGGATTCGTGTACGGTCAACTCGTCATCCGCGTCATCCTGGAAATCCAGTGACAGGTCGTCGTCTTCAGCGACCGATTCAGAACCCTTGTCTGAATCCGCGCCATCCATCGGCTCCAGCGTCAGGGAAGAGGTCTCCGCAGGCTCCTCGTCCAGATCGGAAAGCGCATCGTCCAGAGCTTCGATACCACCTTCGGAGGAGGTCTCATCCAGCTCAAAATTCCAGTCATCATCGGTGCTGACGCTGTCGGTGACGGGCGCATCGCTTTCGCCCACTTCATCGTCCAGCTTGAGATCCAGCTCGGGGAAATCATCCTGATCGCCATCCCCCGCTTCAGCGGTTTTTTCCGACTGCAGGGTGACCTGATCATCCTCATCGTCCAGATCAAAGTCCAGAGAGAACTCCTCGTCAGCTGCCGCTGGTTCGGACTCGTCAAAGGACAGGTCATAGCGGTTCGATGAGGCATCCAGATCCGACTCGGTGGTGACCGGCTCGACGGTTTCCTCCTCCAGGTCCAGATCATCGTCCAGGTCGAAGTTGAAGTCATCGTCCAGGCTCAACTCATTGTCATCCGCCGCCTTCTGGTCACTCTGCGACGCCTTGGGCTCTTCGTCCAGATCGAGATTGAAGTCGAAATCATCGCTGTCGCTCTGTTCGAGCGAGCTGAAATCGTCTTGCTCATCAACAGGCGCAGTGGCGCCGGTATCCAGTGCGTTGACATCAAATTCTCCGGCACCGGGAATCGTGTCCCGCAGTTCACCGGCACGCTGAATGGCCGACCGATCATCGGTACCCAGCAGGGTGGAATAGTGGCGATCAAACGCCTCTACGTCGCGATTTTCGGCATAGACTTCCAGCAGCTTGGACAGGATGGCCGGAGAAGCGGGCTCTTTTTCCAGCCCCTTGAGTAGCAGCTCTTCCGCCTGATCCAGTTTGCCGTAGGCGATGTAAATATCCGCCTCGCCAACCACATCACCGGTTTCGGCTTCAACGGAATCATCGGTCTGCTCATCCCAGGCGTCCGGCTCCTCCGGTTCGGCATCTTCCTGCGCCAGATCGATACCGTCGTGGTCACTGCCCGATTCATCGGACTCAAACTCTTCCGCGAATCCCTCTTCGTCAAACGCCGGCTCAAAATCGTCATCACTGTCTCGTTCAACCGGGGTTTCACCACTCTGGCGTCGACGCAGCAGCGCCAACACACCCAGCAGGATGACCAGGACACCGGCACCGATCCACAGGAGGTTGTCCATCACGTGATCCATCAGGGTTTTTTCCTGAGGAATGGAGCGCACGACCCGCTTGCTGCGGTCCACCGGCTCTTCCTGTGCGGGCGCGGCGGCCTCAGAGGTGTCCGCCGCGGCGGCGGGAGTCTCAGCCTCTGCCTCGGCTTCCGGAGAAGGCTCAGCCGCAGCCACGTCAGAGGCTTCTTCCTGCGCCTGCTCCGCTTCGCGGTTTTGTTGGGCGCTGGTCTGAAGGGCCCGCAACTGCTCGTTGCTGGCCTCAATCAGGCTTTCCATGGTATCGATCTGCGCTTCCAGCTCTTCCACGCGAGAAGACAGCTCCCGGTTCTCACGGCGGCTCTTTTCAAGTTCTTCCTGGGCGGCTGACAGCTCAGCCTGCAGCTCGGAGCCGGAATCCGTGCTGGCACCTCCGCCCTGCCCGGCCTCACCGGAGTTACCCTGGCTCGGCGCCGCCAGGCGCACCTGACCGCTGACATCGCTGGGACCGCTGCGCTGGCTGGCGCCGCGCTGACCGGCATCCAATTGGGCTCCCAGGGCGCCACCCGACCACTCACGATTGTGCTCGGCCACTTCGCGTACCGCATTCTGCGGGTTCAGGTTGCGAATTTCGTCGCGGTTGGGCAGGCGCAGAACCTGACCCTCGCGGAGAAGATTGATGTTGCCATTGATGAAGGCTTCGGGATTTTTACGCTGAATCGCCAGCATGGTCTGCTGAACTGACAGGTCGCGACCCGGACGAACCCGCAGAGCAATCTCCCACAGGGTGTCATTGGACGTGACCGAATAGGTATCGCCGTCGTAGCCCGCCTGGGGACGGGTTTCAGATTCAGCACGCTGACGCGGCTGCGGACGTGCTTCGGGTTGGCGTTCGGCGGCCGACCGGGTAACGCCCGACGTGGCGGATTGCACCGGCTGGGCCTGACGCTCGTCATCGAAGGTGGGCAGATCCAGCAGGAAGGTGTATTCGCGCAGCAGACGGCCACTGGCCCAACGCGCCTCCACCAGGAAGTTCATGTAGGGCTCCCGCACCGGCTGTTGCGTGGTCACCCGCACAATTGGGCCTTCGGGATGGTCCAGCAACAATTCGAACTCAAGCTGACCGTAGAACGCCATGCGCTCAAGGCCGGCACGCTCAAAATCTTCCTGGGAAGCCAGCCGGACGATAATCTCGTTGCGACTCAACCCTCTCAGGTTGGTCAACTGGATGTCCGCCTGGAAGGGCTGATTGAGCGCCGACTTCAACTCGGACTCCCCAAGCCCCAGGGCAAATCCCGGTTGAGCAACCAGCAAGGCGGCCAATCCGATTACAAAACTCAGCTTACGAAGCAGATGCATAGGACGATCCTTTATTATCTCCCTGGCCCCATGTGCCCGACTGAAGTCATCGACTCTCCCGTCGATTTTGACGGCACGGTGAACCTGTTTTGGCTTAGCAGGAGTTATAAAACCTAGAATAATTCTTCACTAATGGCTGTAAGTATTCATTATAAGTAGCTTTTTATCAACACTTAAGCCCGTCAACTGGGGGGCTTTATGGCATGTTTTTATACATTATTTGCACCGCCGCACAAAAAATAACGATTTTGACGCCGGAGGCGGGGAACTTTTCTGAGATCCAGATCGACCGCCCCACCCTTTCATAAAAAAAAGCCCCGCGCGGTCAGACCGGGCGGGGCTCGTCTTACCCGAGGACAATCAGGCCTCTTTGAGAATGCGCAATACGCGACGCAGCGGCTCGGCAGCACCCCAGAGAAGCTGGTCGCCCACCGTGAAGGCGGACAGGTACTGGGAACCCATATTCATCTTGCGCAAGCGACCCACCGGCACCGTGAGGGTACCTGTCACCGCGGTCGGTGTCAGGTCACGCAGGGTGGCTTCACGCTCGTTCGGCACCACTTTGGCCCACTGGTTGGCCTCGGCCAGCATGGACTCGATTTCATCCAGCGGCACATCTTTGTTCAGTTTGATGGTCAGTGCCTGACTGTGGCAGCGCATGGAGCCGATGCGCACACAGAGCCCATCGATGGGCACCGGGTTGTCGCTGCGACCGAGAATCTTGTTGGTCTCTACATGCCCTTTCCACTCTTCCTTGCTCTGGCGGTTGTCCAGCTGCTTATCGATAAACGGCAGCAGGCTCCCCGCCAGGGGCGCTCCGAACTGGTCGGTCGGGAAGTCGTCGCTGCGCATGGCGGCGGCCACTTTGCGGTCGATATCCAGGATCGCCGAGGCGGGATCTTCCAGCTCACTGGCGACCGAGTCGCGCAGGCCACCCATCTGGTTGAGCAGTTCGCGCATGTTCTGGGCGCCGGCACCACTGGCGGCCTGGTAGGTCATGGAGGTGGCCCATTCGACCAGGTTGTTCTGGAACAGGCCACCGAGGCCCATCAGCATGAGGCTGACGGTACAGTTGCCACCGACGTAGTTTTTCACGCCTTTGGCGATGCTGTCTTTGATGACGTCCAGGTTGACCGGGTCCAGCACCAGAGCGGCGTCGTCGGCCATACGCAGGGTGGAGGCGGCGTCGATCCAGTAGCCTTTCCAGCCGCTGTCGCGCAGTTTTCCGAACACTTCAGTGGTGTAGTCGCCGCCCTGACAGGTGACAATGGCGTCGAGGGCCTTGAGGGCGTCCAGGTCAAAGGCATCTTTCAGGGGCGGAACGCCGTCCACCACCGCGGGGGCTTTACCACCGGCGTTGGAGGTGGAGAAGAACACCGGCTCGATGTCCGCAAAGTCGTTCTCTGCCTGCATGCGCTCCATCAATACGGAGCCGACCATGCCGCGCCATCCGATAAAACCTACTTTCATAATAGTTCTCTCTTTCTCAGTGAGTGAATTCTGTTGTTGCCTTGAATGTTTGTGGTCTTATGGTAGTCCGGTCTGAGGTGGAGGATACCCTACGAATTAAGCGCCGCAACCACCGCATCGCCCATTTCCGCCGTGGACACCTTGCGACTGCCCTCGGTAACGATATCCGCGGTGCGCAACCCCTGGTCCAGCACTTTGCCCACGGCCGCCTCAATGGCGTCAGCAGCATCGGTCATAGACAGAGAATAGCGCAACATCATCGCGGCGGACAGTATGGTCGCCAGCGGGTTGGCGATGCCCTGGCCGGCAATATCCGGGGCCGAGCCGTGGCAGGGCTCGTACATGCCGCAGCCATTTTTATCCAGGGACGCGGAGGGCAGCATGCCGATGGAGCCGGTGAGCATGGCGGCGGCGTCGGAGAGGATGTCGCCGAACATGTTGCCGGTGACGATCACGTCAAATTGCTTGGGTGCGCGCACCAGTTGCATGGCGGCGTTGTCCACGTACATATGAGACAGTTCCACGTCCGGGTACTCCGGCGCCAGGCGGTCCATGACTTCGCGCCAGAGCATGGTGGCTTCCAACACATTGGCTTTGTCTACCGAGCAGACTTTCTTGTTCCGCTTGCGCGCCATTTCGAACGCGGTACGACCAATGCGCTCGATTTCGCTTTCGCTGTATTTGTAGGTATTGAACCCTTCCCGTTCGCCATTCTCCAGGGTGCGGATGCCTCGGGGCTCCCCAAAGTAGATGCCACCGGTGAGCTCGCGGACGATCAGGATATCCAGCCCGGACACCACTTCCGGCTTGAGGCTGGAGGCTTCCACCAGTTGCGGGTAGAGCATGGCCGGGCGCAGGTTGGCGTATAGCTCCAGGGAAGAGCGGATTTTCAACAGGCCTTTTTCCGGCCGGATGGCCCGATCCAGCTTGTCCCATTTCGGGCCACCCACAGCGCCGAGCAGAATCGCATCGGACTGGCGGGCTTTTTCCAGGGCTTCGTCGGCCAGAGGTACACCGTGTTTGTCGATGGAGCAACCGCCCATCAGGTCTTCTTCAAAGCTCAGGCCGAGCTGGAACTGGTCGTTGACCACATCCAGTACTTTTTTGGCTTCGGCCACGATTTCCGGGCCAATGCCGTCGCCCGGGAGTAGTAGAATCTGTTTTCCCACTGGGGGTCTCCTGTTTAATTCCTGGTAGATATTTGTAATCTTCGGTCTACGGTAAATTCGGATATTGTGTGAACGGCGGATGCGGGCTTCGCCCTCCGAGGCGTCGGACCGATCCGCCCTACGTGCACCTCGGCAGTTGGCCTTGGGTGACGGCGGATGCGCGCTTCGCGCTTATCCGCCCTACGCGAACTGCCTTGCTATTCGTAGATACCATCTGTCCCCACGTACCTCAATGGGTTGTAGTTAACCAGCCCATTGAGGATCGTAGCCTTGCTGGTGCTTAAGCACGCCATAAGCCATCTGAACCAGTTTTCTCATGGCCGCGCCCAGAGCACTCATTTTTGCTTTGCCTCGGGACACCAGGCGCTCATAGTGCGCCTTGATCAGAGCATTATGCTGAATAGCGACCACCGCTCCCAGGTATAACTTTGCCCGCAGTCGCCCCGATCCCGCCTTGCTCATTACCGGGCGCTTGCGCACAGACGAGCCTGAGATGGCCATGACCGGCACCAACCCGATGAAGGCCGCCGGTTCGCTGGCGTGGCCGAACTCTCGGCTGCGCAGAGTGGCCGTCAGCTCTGATGAGAGCACTTTGCCGATCCCCGGAATGGTCTGCAGCAGCTCACGGTCTTTCTTGAGCCCCGGATGATCATCAAAGTGGTCATCCACTTGCTGCTGCAAGCGTCGCCGCTCGGTCTCCAATGCCTCTGTGACGGTGCGAATCGACTCCTTCACCGTGTTCGAAGCATTCTGGATCTCGGCCTTCTCCTGGCGGTTCCGTTCCCGCTGTATGTCGGTGTCGAGCGCTTGTAGTCGGGCCAACAACGCTCTGAGCTGGCGAACCTCCTCCGGCTCAGGTTGCCACCGCTGGTGCGCACGGGTGCCCAGAAAACGGGCTAACACGATGCTGTCGCGTTTATCCGTTTTGGAGCGGGTTCCCAGGCTCTTACCAAACTCATGGACCCTGTGAGGGTTGGCTACGTAGACCTGTACGCCAGCGTTGTACAACGCGTAGGCCAGCGCTTCGTGATAAACCCCGGTCGCTTCCATCATGACCTCAATGGACTCTGGCGACTGCCCGGTCTGCTTTTGCAGCCACTGGAGCAGCTCCTTGAACGCGGGTCTGTCGTTCTTGAATACCCGGGTCTTCACCTTCAGTGCCTGCGGATCACGTAACCAGCAGACATCGAGCTTATGCTTACTGACATCAATGCCAATCTGTACCGTCATATCGTCATCTCGCCTTGTACATACAGCCTCACTGGCCTTCTACCAGGGGCTCGGATACCATTCAGAGTGTCGATAGTGAGGGAGCCGGGTGACATCTACGAATCAGGGTCACAGCCCTCAGGGTGGATACTATTTACCGCGGCTCCCGGTGGACCCTGGTAGCTAGCCAGAGTCCGTGGACAGATACAAGGGTGGATAAG
>NZ_DFTP01000026.1:0-11265 GCF_002381585.1 Marinimicrobium sp. UBA4209 | reverse complement strand
TTCGGCACCCCGACCTACGTCTACTCCCGCGCGCACATCGAGGCCCAGTACCGGGCCTATGCCGATGCGCTGGATGGCATGCCGCATCTGGTCTGCTTCGCCGTCAAAGCCAATTCCAACCTGGGTGTGCTGAACGTGCTGGCGCGCCTCGGCGCCGGCTTCGACATCGTCTCGCGCGGTGAGCTGGAGCGTGTGCTGGCCGCCGGCGGACAGCCGGGCCGTATCGTCTTCTCCGGCGTCGGCAAGACCCGCGACGACATGCGCCGCGCGCTGGAAGTCGGCGTGCACTGCTTCAACGTCGAATCCACCGACGAGCTGGAGCGCCTGCAGCAGGTTGCCGCCGAGCTGGGCATGAAGGCGCCGGTGTCGCTGCGGGTCAATCCGGACGTGGATGCCGGTACCCATCCATATATTTCCACCGGTTTGAAAGAGAACAAGTTCGGCATCGATATCGAACGGGCCCCGGCGGTCTATCGTCGCGCGGCGGAGCTGCCCGGGTTGTCCGTGCAGGGGCTGGACTGCCACATCGGCTCCCAGCTGACCCAGCTCGCCCCGTTTATGGACGCGCTGGATCGCCTGCTGGTGCTGGTCGACGAGCTGGCGGGCGAAGGTATCCACATTCATCACCTGGACCTGGGCGGTGGCCTGGGGGTGACCTACCGGGACGAGACCCCGCCACCGGTCAGTGACTATATGGATGCGATCAAGGCCAGACTCGGCGATCGTAAATTGAGCCTGATGTTTGAGCCGGGCCGCTCCATTGCCGCCAACGCGGGCGTGTTATTGACTCAGGTGCTCTACCTCAAGCCCACCGAACACAAGAACTTTGCCATCATTGACGGGGCCATGAATGACAACATCCGCCCGTCTTTGTACCAGGCGTGGCAGAACATTGTGCCGGTGCGGGAGCATGGGGGTGAGGTAAAAACCTGGGACCTGGTAGGCCCGGTGTGCGAAACTGGGGACTTTCTGGGTAAAGACCGCTCGCTCGCACTACAGGCTGGTGACGTGCTGGCCATGCTCTCCGCCGGGGCTTACGGCTTCGGCATGAGCTCCAACTACAACAGCCGGGGCCGCCCGGCGGAAGTATTGGTGGACGGCGATCGCGCGCACCTGGTGCGGGCTCGGGAAACCATTGATGACCAGTTGCGCGGTGAGCAGGTGCTCCCCGACTCGGAGTAAGGAAGTTTCATGCGTTTGCGTTTTACCAAAATGCACGGCCTGGGCAATGACTTTGTCGTGATCGACGGCGTGACCCAGAAGGTGCGCTTGAGCACGGAGAAAATCCGTACCCTGGCGGATCGGCATTTCGGTGTCGGTTGCGATCAGGTATTGCTGGTGGAAACGCCGACCCGACCCGATATCGATTTTCGTTACCGTATATTCAATGCCGATGGCGGCGAGGTGGAAAACTGTGGCAACGGCGCCCGTTGCTTCGCCCGCTTTGTGCTGGAGCGCAAGCTGACCGGTAAGCGGTCCATCAAAGTGGAAACCGCCGGTGGCGACATGACGTTGAAAATCACCGAGCAGGGGCAGGTTCAGGTCGATATGGGCGTACCCCGCCTGAGCCCGGAGGAGATTCCCTTTCAGGCGGACGCCGAAGCGATCCGTTACGACCTGGTGCTGCCAGAGCAGACTTTGGATATCTCGGCGGTCTCCATGGGTAATCCCCACGCGGTGTTGATGGTCAACAAGGTCGACAGTGCCCCCGTGGAAACCCTGGGGCCGCTGATTGAGAGCCACGAGCGTTTCCCGCGTCGGGTCAATGCCGGCTTTATGCAGATGGTCTCTCCCAGTGAGATCAACCTGCGGGTGTACGAACGCGGCGCCGGGGAAACCCTGGCCTGCGGCACTGGCGCCTGTGCCGCAGTGGTGGCCGGACGGTTGCGTCAGTTGTTGGACGAAACCGTCAAGGTCAACCTGCCCGGCGGCAGCCTGAGCATCACCTGGCCCGGCCCCGGCCACTCGGTTATCATGACCGGACCCGCCACCACGGTGTTTCACGGACAGGTAAAAATATAAGGCCTTTATGAGCGAGCAAAGCACCGAAGCCAGCCAATTGACCGACGAGCAGGTTGCCCAATACCTGGAAGCGCATCCGGACTTTTTTGTTCAGCATCGCAAACTGCTCGCCGACCTGGAGCTGCCCCACGAAAGTGGTCCGGCGGTCTCTCTGGTAGAGCGTCAGGTGTCGGTACTGCGCGAGCGCAATATGGACATGCGCCACCGGCTGAGCAAACTGCTGGACAACGCCCGGGAAAACGACAAGCTGTTCGACAAAACCAAGCGTCTGGTGCTGGCCCTGCTTGAAGGTCGGGACATGGGCGATATCATCGACGCCTTGTGTTTCAGCTTTGACCAGGACTTCAATATTCACTACACCAGCATCCTGCTGTTCGGTCACGAAGATCGCGTTCCCAGCAGCCAGGCACGGGTGGTTACCATCGGCGAGGCGCGCCAGCACATCGCGCCCCTGCTGAAAAACAACCGCGCCATGTGCGGCACGCTGGGCGAAGGCGAGCTCCAGTTTCTGTTTGGCGACAACGCCCATCAGATTGGCTCCGTCGCCACCGTTCCATTGGTGCATGGCAATGCCTACGGCCTGCTCGCCATCGGCAACCGCGACCCCCACTACTACCGCTCCAGCATGGGCACCCTGTTCCTCGGCTACATCGCCGAAGTCCTCAACCGCTTGCTCCCCGAACACCTCCCGCGCTAATCTAGCACCGGAGTCTCCGTAGGGCGGATAAGCCAAAGGCGCATCCGCCGTTCCCTATATAGCGGACAGCACCCATGCCCCACCCTTTCTCAACCGAACGCACCGCCTTCCTCACCTACCTGCGCACGGAAAAACACCTCTCCCCGCGCACCGAAGACGCCTACGCCCGGGACCTGGACAAATTCCTCGCCTACTGCGAAACCCGGCAGATCAATGACCTTTCGGCGATCACTGTCCACCACTTGCGGGAAAACCTGGCCTCACTGCACCGCAAAGGCCTCAGAGGTAAAAGCCTGCGCCGGTGGCTCTCCTCACTGCGCGCCTTCTTCCGTTTCGGCATCCGTCGCGGCTGGCTGAAAACCAACCCCGCCGACGGCCTGCAGGCCCCCAAGGTAGAAAAGAAACTACCTAAAGTATTGGATGTGGATCAGGCCGGGCAATTCGTGGAAGTGAAGGACGAAGGATTTCTGGGCAAACGCGACCGCGCCCTGCTGGAGCTGATCTACTCCTCCGGGCTGCGCCTGGCGGAGGCGGTGGGCCTCAACCTGAACGACATCGACCTGCGCGAAGGCGCCGTCACGGTCACCGGTAAAGGCAATAAAACCCGGCAATTGCCGGTGGGCCAACAGGCCCGCGATGCCGTAAAAGCCTGGCTACCGGAGCGCGCCCTGGTGGCGCCCCCGGGCGAAACCGCGCTGTTTATCGGCCAGCGCGGCAAGCGCCTTACGCCCCGCGCCGTGCAACTGAGAATGCAGCAGCTCAGCATCCGACAGAACATGGACGAGCCGGTCCATCCCCACATGCTCCGCCACTCCTTCGCCAGCCATATGCTCGAATCCAGCGGCGATCTGCGTCTGGTGCAGGAACTGTTGGGTCACGCCAACATTTCCACGACCCAGGTGTATACCCATCTGGATTTTCAGCATCTGGCGAAGGTTTACGATAAGGCGCATCCGCGGGCAAACAAAAAATCAAAATAGTCAGAGTCGTTTGATTAGCAGGCTGGCTTTCAAGGAGAAGAAATTTTCTCCCGAACCGCCATCAACATTTTCCCATACTGATTCTCGCCCCGAAGATCCCTTCCGAGTCCCCAGAAATAATCGTACTGACTCACATCAACAATCTTCTTATCGCCCGTCGCCAACAATGCTTCGGAGAACTCCGGATACATCTGGCATTGAGTATAAATGGCGCGGGTCATGACCACGGTACGCACCCTGTCCCAGTCGGGGCGGGGTCGCTTGAGCCAGCCGCGACCGATGCGTCTTGCCTGCTCGGGAGTCGCCGCCTGGCGAATGTCATCAAACCGCTTTCGTCCCGGGTACTTCATGGCCTGGTAGTAATGCTCGGCGGTGGGCCACTCAAATCCGTCCAGTTCAAAAGGTCGCTGAATGGTGCAGCCCAGTGGATCCTCGGGTTGTAGTCGGGAAACGTGAACGGCGCGCTCGAGTTCGGAGGCTTGAAACAGGGTCATGGTCAGGCACTGAGGTTGCGTGATTGGAAGAGATCGAGTGTAGCAGATAGGGGCTGTAGGCAGGCCTACCCCAAGAATGCCCAGCCAATCACCGCCCCACTGGCCCCGGTAAACACAAAAGCCAACAGTGCCAGCAATCCATCCCGGCCGATAATGGCCAGTCCGAAAAAGGTCAGCACCGCCCCGGCCAGGTTGGCGCTGAAGGGGATAAATTCCATCAGCGGCATCATCAGTGCCACGGCCATACTGGATAGCGCGACACAGCGCATGGGAATGTAGCCGCGAATCAGGAAGATCAACCGGGGCTTGACCAGCCGGTCGATAAAACGGGCCGGTTTACGCGATACCCGGATGGCTCTGAGCAGGTGCGCGGTGGTGACCGAGCGGGCCAGTATCCATCGGGGCAGCCAGAAGTGTTCCTTGTGCAGCAGAAGCTGTACCGAGATGGTCAGCACCATCAGTGCGCACAGGGTGGGTACGCCGGGAATATCGCCAATGATGGGGGCGAGTACGATCAGGCCAATCAGCAGCAACACCGGGCCAAAGGAACGTTGGCCGATGGCGTCCATGATGGCGTCGATGGAAACTCTCGGCCGGTGATCGCAGATGTCTGCCACCCGGTCCAGTACTTCATCCAGGGATGCGACGTGGGGTCTGGTGTCCAAAGTCGGGCCTCTACCGATGCAGGCAAAGGCCTATAGGGTAGCGCGTTCGAGGGTGTTCCACCATGGACGAGTCGCCATTTTTTGCTGTGTCCACTCTATTGACACCTGCGGTGGTTCCCGTGGTCTACTAGCTATACCAACATGCGCAACGCATCCATCGGGGATGATGAGGCAGCGTCCCTTATCTACCTGATGCCCTTTCTTCAAATCAGGAGTAGAACATGCACTATGCCATTTCCACTACATGGGGGCCGAGCGATACCACCCGGGCGGCGATTCCCTTCATATTTGCCAACACGGCGTTGGAAGCCGGTGATACCGTCACCCTGATTCTGTTTCACGATGCGGTGACCCTGGCGGTTCCGGGCTGCCATGAGAAGGTGGTGCCCTGCGGTCCGCCGGCCAAGTTTGCCGAGGTGTTTGCGCACGAGAACGCGGAGATTATTGTCTGTAAGCCCTGCGCCGAAGCTCGGGGTATCGGGGACGGCCAGATTCTCGACGGCACCCGAATGGGGGGCATGGGGGATTTTTACAAACAGGTGGCTCGGGACGACTGCAAGTCCATGGCGTTCTGAAAACGGATCAAACGCCAACCCCAAAAGAAAAAAGCCCGCAGTTCCTTGCGGGCTTTTTCGTAGAAGATGCATCATCCTTGATCTGGGTAATCCTCCTTGCTGATTAGCTTCTCCTTAGCGGGCTACCCGGCGCCGGGCCATTCCCAAGCCGATCAATCCCAATCCCATCAGTATCAGAGCGCTGGGCTCCGGTACGCTGACTCCGGTTTTACCCCAGATGGCGACATTGGAGATGGCGCCGTTGCCAGGATAAAAACCTTGCAGGTCGAGGCTTTCCATGCCGTCCCAGTCTGCGAGATTGAACAGATACTGGGGTTGGTTACCGTCCTTGACGATCAAATAACATTCCGGACAAACAATTGATGGGCCGCCAACATAAGTGATCAGAGCGTTATTGGGGTCGCCGGAAAACACGGTGTTATAGGAGCTGGTGAAACTGCCCTCTTCGTTCCCTTCGTCGACATTCGCTTTGTAGTACAGCTCCAGGATGGAGTCCGTGCCCACGATGCCGGCAATGGTCGTCCCGCTCAGGTTAGAGTTGTTTTTCTCGGAGTTGTACTCCCAATCCGCATCTCCGGGGCCCAAAGGCAGCGCCTGTGCATGGCCTGCAAATGCCACCATAACCGTGGCCAGAGCAACACGAATTCCTTTTGATAAAATGTTCATGATAGGTACCTACTTGAATCGAACAGCGTATTGTGTCCGTGCCGAGGCTCGAACATTCGGCATCGCAGGTAATAAAGCAGGGACTGTGCCAAGGCGGGTAAACCCGCGCCATCATTGACGTTGTTTAATGGGGTGTCATTGACGGGGGCGGGTTTTGTAAAGTGACCCGACGCAAAAAATCGCCTGTTGGCGCCGGGTTCTACAAGGACAGAGCTAGTCGGTGTTGACCGTATAGGAGGTTACCGCGTAGCCCTTCTGTTCCAACGCGTTCAGCAAGCCGTCATCTCCAGCCAGATGCAGCGAGCCCACCAGAACCAGTTCGGTGCCTTCCTGCTCAAACAGGGACTCCAGCACCGGGAGCCAATCGTTGTTGCGCTCGGTCATCAGCGTCCGATACATCCCGGGGGCCTGCTCCCGCATCGGTTGCGCCATTTCCCGGTCCAGTGTTTCCAGGTCCCCGGTACGCCAGGCATTGACCATGTCGGTCATCAGCTGGTCAAAGCGCTTGAGGTCGGTCAGGGTTGCCTGAATAATGGCGTCGCCGTCGTGGCCGGTCATCACCTTCATATAATCCAGCACCTGCTCGGCCGTTTCCAGTTCGCCCATTGGCAGGTTATCGCGTTGTGCTCTCTGGTAGAAGTAGGCGTCAACGCCCTCCTGAATGCCGTTCTTCTGGGCGAGCATCACGGTCATTACCATGCTGACAAACGCGGGATCGAACCCCATGAACTGCTGTACCGGGAACTGGTTCGCCTGGGAATAGCTTTGTAGCTCTTTCCATACCTCCGGGCTGAGCTCGGAACTGAGGGTTTTGCCGGGCGGGTACATCATGACCTGCATCATTTTCTGGCCAAAGGCCGGATCCTGCATGACCCCGAGGTCGGTTTCCAGATAGAGGGCGTCCGCTTGGGCGTAGGCGGCGTCAAATTCGGCGGGCAGTGGGAAGTCGTCAGGGTGTAACAGATGGATGGTGCCACCGAGGAAAAAGCTCTGATCACCTTTACTGATGGTATAGAGCGCGGTGTCTGCCTGGGCGATGCTTACGGCGGCCAGCGCAGAGCTGAGCAGCAGGGCGTGGATGAGACGGTAAAACATGGCGGGGTGCTCCTTGTAATGGTTTATCAAAATCCTGAGCGCAAAGCCTAAACTGCCGTGGGTCAAGGCGCAACGCTTTCTGGTAACGCGAGCTGGTGAAAGCGCGGGACACTGCCTACAATGGCGGCTGATCATTTATCGTGAGTGACATTATGCCAATTTGGGTTGATGCCGACGCCTGTCCGGTGGTCGTGAAAGACATTCTCTGTCGGGCTGCGGATCGCTGGAAAATCACCACCACTTTTGTGGCGAACCAGGGCATTCGTGTGCCCCCCTCTCCCTTTATTAAAACCCGGCAGGTGATGGCCGGGTTTGATGTGGCCGACAATGAGATTGTGCGCCTGCTGCAACCGGGTGATCTGGTGGTCACCCAGGACATTCCCCTGGCGGCGGAGGTGGTGGAAAACGGGGCGGTGGCCATGAGCCCGCGCGGCCAGCCTTTCACCCGGGAAAACATTCGCCAGCGTCTGGCCATGCGCAACCTCATGGAAGAGCTGCGCAGCACCGGTGAAGTGACCGGCGGACCCTCCGGATTTTCCCAGACCGATCGCAAGCAGTTTGCCGACCAGCTTGACCGCTGGTTGCAGAAGAACGCCCGCCGTACCCAGAGTTCAGGACCATCGCCGAAATGACGACAGAGCTACGCCCGGATAACCGTCAGTTCTGGTGGACGGTCCTTCTGCTGGCTTTGCCCGTCGCCTTGCAGATGCTTCTGCAATCGCTGCTGGGCATGGCCGATGTGGTGATGGTCAGCCGGCTGGGCTCCGAGGCGATCGCCGCCGTGGGCCTGGCGGCCAAGTTGCACTTCCTGTTGCTGGTATTGATGAGTGGCCTGGCGACGGGTTGCAGTGTGCTGGTGGCGCAATACAGTGGTGCCGGTAAATTCGCCAGTTGCCAGCGTACCCTCGGCGTTACCCTGATGGTGGGTACCCTGACCATGGTGCCGTTTCTGCTGCTGTTTGGTGTGCGCCCGGATATCTGGCTCGGCTGGCTCAACCCGGATGCGGAAGTGGTGGCGCTCGCCGCCCGCTATTTGGTGATTACTGCTCCGGCGCTGCTGTTGACCCAGTGGATTGCCATTTACGAAGCATCGCTTCGGGCTCTGGGTAATACCGGCATGCCGCTGGTGGCGGGCACGCTATCCATTCTGATCAATGTCGCACTCAACTATATACTGATCTTCGGTCATTTCGGCTTTCCTGCTCTGGGGGTCGCGGGGGCCGCCTGGGGCACGCTGATTGCCCGCCTCTGCCAACTGTCGTTCATCCTCGCCTGGGTGTACGGCCGTCAACACGGCTTTGCGTTGCGCTGGGCGCAATTCAAAACGGCGCTCGCCTGGCAACCCGCCCGACGCTTTCTCGCCTTCTCCCTGCCCCTGGTGGCCAACTATGGGCTTTGGGGGCTGGGGAATGCCACCTACCATGTGATGACCGGGTTTACCGGCACCCACGCCCTGGCGGTGATGGGGGTGATCGTGCCCATTGAAAGCGCGTTTTTCGCGCTGTTTGTCGGTCTGGCCAGTGCCAGCGCGGTCATGGTCGGGCGTACCTTGGGGGCGGACAACACCGAGGAGGCCTGGCGCCTGCATAAAGTGTTTGATCGCCTGACGTTGATACTGGTGCTGACCTTATCGATGACACTGTGGTTGATCAGCCCCTGGATTCTGAGTGCCTTTGGTGAGGTGGAGCAGGATACGGCCGAGCTTCTTCAGACGACGCTGGGCATTTTCTGCGCGTTGGTCTGGGTCAAGATATTCAACATGATGCGTATCATCGGTGTGCTGCGCGCCGGTGGCGACAATCGCTTCGTACTGATAACCGATGTGTCGGTCATGTGGGGGGTGGGGATTCCGCTGTGTGCTCTGGCCATCTTTGGCTTGGGTTGGCCATTCCTGATTGTCTATGCGCTGATGTTTCTGGAAGACGCGCTCAAGTTCTTTCCCATGTGGCGACGCATTGGTAAGCGGTTATGGATGAATAATCTGACACAAGAGGATTAAAAGAACGCCCCTGTTGTGAACTGTGACCCGGTTCCTTGTCGGTAATTCGACACCCCCCTTAAGATCGCGGCTGATGGATTAGCCCCCCAATCATCAAGGAGTGACGCGTGATACCACCTGCAGTCCCGCTTGTTGTTCCCCAGAGCCTCCGCTGTTGGAGGCGTCGATGAAACTCTTTCGCCATCCCGAGGATCGGCTGCCGGTCGGGATCATTCTTTTCTATTTTTTGCTGGACCTGTGTGTTTACGCCTTCGTGGACAGCATTGTCTGGCTGGCCGGCTGGTTCCTGCTCGGCATTTTTCCGAAAACCAATGTCTGTGTCTGGAACCATAACCATCATCACTGCCGGACGTTTCATCACGCATGGTTGAATCGCCTGCTGGAAATTGTTTACGGGTTCCAGACCGGAATGCTCGCCAGTACCTGGACCTTGCACCACATCCACGGCCACCATCGTCACTACCTGGATCAGGATCGGGACACCTCGCGCTGGCAGGCCGGGGGCACCACCATCAGCCTGTGGCGCTATATTGCCGAAGGCCTGTTTCTTACCTACCCACGGGCGATTGCCATCGCCCGTCAACGGCCGAAGTTATTGCGTCGGTACTTGATCGAGTTGTCGGCCAGCCTCGGCATCCTGTTGGCGTTGACGGTGTATCGACCGCTGCCGGCACTGTTTGTGTTCTGGCTGCCGATGTTCGCCTCGCTCATCGTCACCATGCGTGCCACCTATTATCACCATCTGGAGCTCGACCTGGAAAACCCCATGGCGGCCAGTCGCAATGTGGTGGACTCCAAGTGGCTGAATATTCTGACCGGCAACATCGGTTACCACACGGCGCACCACCACAAGTGTGGTCTTCATTGGTCCAAACTGCCGCAGCTGCATAAAAAACTGGAGCCGCTGATTCCCGCTCATTGCTACACCCGAACCGTGCCCATCTATTACTGGATCGATCATCTGGATCGATTGCTCTCTCGCGTTTGCCAACCGTTACGTCGTCGACCGGCCTGTCGCTCCCGCACTCAACACTCATCCGATATCGCTCAGTGAGGCGCCGAGCTATGCCCATCATTCACTCTGACTATCGCGCTCCCTGGCTGTTTCGCAACGGCCACCTACAGACACTGTCACTGCGTCTGTTCCGGCATCGACCGAGCGAACGGCCCGAACCGGATCATTTCAGTACCGATGATGGCGACGAGCTGGAACTGTTCTGGTACCGCCCTGGACAGAGTGACACCCTGGTAATCTTCAGCCACGGCCTGGAGAGTCATGCCAAAGATGGACCGCTACTGAGTTTCGCCCACACGGTGTCCGGCTGGGGCTGCCATACCCTGAACTGGAGCATGCGCTCCTGTGGCAAACGGCTCAATCACACGCGCTGGTTCTACCTCGGCCATGACTATCAGGATCTGAAAGCGTTGGTGAATCACTATAGTCAACACTATCGCCGGATCTATCTGGTCAGTGTCAGTCTGGGTGGAACCATTACGGCGAATTATCTGGGGAAGGACAGCTCGGAGGTCAACCCGGTTGTCAAAGGCGCTTTTTTATTATCGCCACCGCTGGAGCTGGACTCGTTTCATGCGGCCATGACCAAGCCTCTGAACAACTGGTTGTACCAACGGCATTTTGTGCGTTCATTGCTCGACAAGTTTGAACGTAAAGCGGCTTATATCGATTTTGGTAAAGAAGTGGATATGGACTGGGTGCGGGACTGCAAAAGTGTGGACCAGATTGAGGATCGACTGTTTGCACCCATGCACGGCTTCGAAAGTTCGAAGCACTACCGTCAGCATGCTTGCTCCCTGCCCCACCTGAAAAACATCACCGTTCCGACCTATGTTCTTACCGCCGAAGACGACCCTTTTATTGACAACAATCAGTTACCGGTTAAATTGGCCAAAGAAAGCACGAATTTTTATTTGGAGCTGGCCCGCCACGGCGGCCATACCGGTTTCGTAAAACGAAAATCAGATCACCATCATTGGTACGAACGCCGATTCCAATGGTTCATGGAACGCACGGCGGTCGCGTAGGGCGGCATAAGGGCGCAGCCCGCATCCGC
>NZ_DFTP01000017.1:2498-3459 GCF_002381585.1 Marinimicrobium sp. UBA4209 | reverse complement strand
GAAGAACCAGGACTGATTCGTCAGTCAGGTTGTTCTGAAAAAGGCCGGCATTTGCCGGCCTTTTTTATTGGGGGGCAGGCGCTCTCGGTCACCATACGTAGGGCGGATAAGCGGAGCGCATCCGCCATAACCCTACTTGGGCGCATCCGCCATCACCAAACTCGGAAATCAGCCCTCCCTCCATATAACTATAAAGTCTATCGATACCATACGTGTCCCGGACCTTATGGCTGGTACAGTGCAAGCCTCTTGTCTATGTTTATAGATGGGCCCGTGCGATAGCGCTCGGGGTTGTACCACTGCCACGTCTGGAGAGTCCCACCATGAGTTCCAAGCACACTTTCAGTCCTGAAAAAGGTTACGTCGCATTGTTGGGCTGGGCCCTGGGTGCCATTGAAGCGGCCGACAAATTCGATCGTCGCTACGTGGTGGTGGCTCCAGAGTGGGCCGAAGCTTACTGCAAAGAGCATGATATCCCCTACGTGCCCTGGAACTTTGAGCGGCTGAACGATCGTTCCATGGAAATTGCCCAGACCCTGAAGGATATGGGCGTGGATGTGGCGATTCCTCTGTTTGAAGAAACCGTGGAGTGGGCCGGTGCAATCAACTCGGTCCTGCTGGATAACCCGCGCCTGTTTGGTCAGGCCATGCTGTTGCGGGACAAGGCGCTGATGAAGCGTCGTGCCCAGCTGGGCGGCATTCGCGTGGGAATTTTCGAAGAAGCACACGACAAGGAAGACGTCGTGCGCTTTTTGAAACGGGTCAATCAGACCTTGTTGAAACTGGACGGGGACCCCAATGACCCCATTCACCTGAAGGCTTTTGATAAAGCCGGTTGTCTGGGGCATCGGGTCATCCGAACGCCGGATGAAGTGGACACCATTCCCGACGAGGAATTTCCCGTGTTGATGGAGTCCCATCTTGATGGCTGGGAATTCGCCGTCGAGGCCTGGATTCACAA
>NZ_DFTP01000017.1:1555-2436 GCF_002381585.1 Marinimicrobium sp. UBA4209 | reverse complement strand
GCCGTCGAGGCCTGGATTCACAACGGAAAGATTTGCTTTCTGAACATTTCCGAGTATGTCACGCTCGGCTACTCCGTGTTCGTGCCGGCGACGCCCGAGCTCGAGAAATACCGGCCCCAGATTACTCAACAAATCGAAAAACTGATCAAAACCTTTGATATTGATTTCGGATTTGTGCATCCTGAATATTTCGTCACCAGCGATGGTGAAATGTACTTTGGTGAGGTGGCCTATCGTCCGCCCGGTTTCAAAGTGTTCGAGTTGTTGGAGCGTGCTTACGGGTTCAATGCTTACCAGGGTCTGATTCTTTCGTTCGATCCCAAAACCACTGACGAGGAGATCAAGGCATTCTTTCCCAAAGAAGTGGTTGATGCAAAGGGGCATGCTGGCTGTTTCGGTGTGTACCCGCGCCGTCGGGTCGTCAGCAAACTGGAAATTCCCGCGGAGACGGAAGATCACCCTTACTTTGATTTCCATGAGCTTACCCCGCCGGTTGAGGAGACGGTCACCAAACGTACCGCCTTTGGCACCCATTGGGGCCTGGTTTACTTTTTTGGTGAAGACCCCTACACCATGCGGGATTTGCTCAAACACCAGGAAGAGCTGGATTTCTATGTATAATCAACTCCATTGCATGAGTTGAGGAGGCCGGCTTGAGCCTAACGGAAACGAACCACAGTGCCGAGGCGGACAAATTGGTCCGCCTGGGAAACCAGCTGGACGAAGCGATTGAACAACTGGCCGACAGCCGTGAGTTTGCCAAGATCACCAAGCTCCAGCGCCTGCTGGATATTGCCCGGCGAGTGCTATTGCTTGACGGTGGTTGTGCCTTTCTGGAAGCCCGCGCTCAGCGGCTGGAAGAGGCGGGGGTCTTTGAGGGG
>NZ_DFTP01000017.1:408-1447 GCF_002381585.1 Marinimicrobium sp. UBA4209 | reverse complement strand
CGGATTGGGCGCAGCCGCAGATCCTGATTCCGTCACTGACTACGTACTCGCTGAAAAGTCCGGATGCCTCGACGGTGGTGATTGAAGCTATCAGCGAGCTGCGTCTGCTCGCCATTGCCCTGGGCGATTATCAGCACCCGGGTATGTCCTCTGAGCAGGCCCATCATTATCTGACCCAGGTGTTGGCCATTAACCTGGAGCTGCTCTTTGGGACGCCCAGCGAGGCGGAGAGAGAGCAGCAAGGGCGTCTCGCGCTGATTACCCGATCTCTGTACCGACACCTGGCGGAGCGGATTGGCTACGAACACGTCATCGACAAGCTGATTGAGGAAATCTGGCGGATTTTGCAACAGCGGCCCATTCAGGTGGACAGCGTCAAGCGCATGATCACCCAGATTGCGGTCTGTCAGGTCAATCCGACCATCGAGTTGGGTATCAGCGGGCAGGGCGCCGACCGATTGATCAGCAGCCTGTTTGGTCCCACCCAGGCCTGCCGCGAGGATCCGGGCCTGGAGGTGTATCAGGAGCGCCTTCAGGCGATGGACGCCGGCGCATTGCAATACGAGGCGACGGGTTTTGCCCGAGCCATGCACGATACCGGTCTGGTTTCTCCCTATCACCCGGTGTTGTTACGTCATCTGTTGGAGCACGGGGACCACTTGCTTTCCGAAGCTTTGGGGCTCTCCAGTACCGGTCGGGATTGTTTGCTGTGTTACGGTGAGCTGGCTCGGGCGATCATCGCCCAAGCCATCCATCCTGAAACCGCTCAGGGCGTCTATGGCCTGGCTTTGATGCTCGAACGGGGCATTCTCTACCAACCGGCGGTCGCACCGGCACTCTGGCGGCAGCTGGCGCTGCCCGTCTCGCCCTATTGTACCCAACGGCTGGAAATGATTTTCGGCGCACAGCCGTCGGCCACCGCCTGGCTGATGCAGGGCGTGTTGTGCATGCTGGGGCAACCGCTGGGCGTGGGGCAGGGCAATAACCCCACCTGTCAGTCGGCCCGGGCGCTGTCCATGTGGGCTTATAACGATCCGGA
>NZ_DFTP01000017.1:0-350 GCF_002381585.1 Marinimicrobium sp. UBA4209 | reverse complement strand
ATGTGGGCTTATAACGATCCGGATTATCTGTTGCAGATGGTGGTCTGGGCGGCGCGTGATGATGAAATCATCATTCATTTTGAGGGCCAACCGATTTCCTCAAGAGAAAGTGAAGCCGGGGTTGCCGCCGATATCCCCATGGATCTTGATCCGGTCTCACTTCTGGTGGTGCCACACCTGGACCGTATCTACGCCGAAATGGGGCGCCGTTGTATCGGGCGTGAAGGTGATCCACACCGTTGGGTGAACCCCGAGTTTCACGGCTGGTGGTCCGGTCGAGGGTTCCGCATCAACGTGGATGTCGCTACAGGAAACCTCTGGGAGCTGGATGATTTTCTGCGTCACTTCTA
>NZ_DFTP01000033.1:10245-10483 GCF_002381585.1 Marinimicrobium sp. UBA4209 | reverse complement strand
TAGGGTTGGGTGAAACCGGCATGTTGATCTCCATGTTGCTTGGCTACGGACTCGCCTTCGTCGGCATTGGTCTGTTTATCCAGGGATGGCGGCAAGTGTATCGGGCACGCAAGGAGGATCGGCTGGTCACCGACGGGCTGTACGCCTACGTGCGTCATCCCCAATATACCGGTCTGTTCCTGGCTTTGTTCGGCGAGGGCGTGGTGCATTGGCCCACATTGTTCTCGGTTGGGTTGTT
>NZ_DFTP01000033.1:7293-10103 GCF_002381585.1 Marinimicrobium sp. UBA4209 | reverse complement strand
GGTGACGCCTACAGGGCCTACCAACGACAGGTGCCGATGTTGGTGCCGCGTTGGGGAAAATGGAGGGAGGTTGTAAATGCCTCCGGTAGCAAGACCGATCGCGCCCATGAGGACGATCATGGCTGAAGCGACACATACATCTTGGGGGGAGCCTGCGAAGTGGGTGCGCAAAAACTCCCTCGTAATCCACTTCTGGCTGTTGACCTTGTAGTGGCTATAAGGTTTTTAATAGTACCGAATCGTTACTCAGTTGGAGCTGAACCATGAGCAAAGCCTGCGGGGGCCCACGTAATTGTGATGCAACACCCACAGCGGATCCCGATACGCTGGCCTCTTCCGAGGCGTCGGGGGAATGGGTCAGCGTNNCGGAGGCCCCTGTGGCGACGATGTAAAGCCTGCGGCGGATACCGATATGCAGGCCTCCTCCGATGCGTCGGGGGAATGGGTCAGCGTTTATGCCGTGCCGAAGATGGACTGCCCATCAGAGGAGCGAATGATTCGCCTGGCCCTGGGCGGCTTTGAGAAGATCCGGGCATTGTCTTTCGACTTGTCCAACCGCCAGTTGGAGGTCGTGCACGATGGCGCGCCTGACCCTATTACCGCGAAGCTGGCGACCTTGGGGTTAGGAGCCTCGCTTGAGAAAACCGCCGCTGCCGATCCGGAGACAATCAGGGCCGCCGAGTCCTCGGCGGCCGCTGCTACGCAAGAGTCTGGCACTCTGCGGTGGTTGCTCGGTATTAATGCACTCCTGTTTGCGTTGGAAATGACCGCAGGGTTGATCGCCCAGTCAACGGGCCTGATCGGGGAGTCTTTAGACAATTTTGCCGATGCTGCCGTGTACGGGCTCGCCCTTTATGCGGTCGGACATAGTGTAAAAATGCAGGTGCGTGCCGCGCACCTTGCAGGTGTGCTCCAGCTGATTTTGGCGGTAGGCGTACTCGCCGAGGTGGTGAGACGATTTGTGTTCGGTAGTGAACCTGAATCACTGGTGATGATGGCGATCGCATTCATTGCGTTGATGGCCAATACCAGCTGTCTGTTACTCATATCCAAACACCGAGAGGGTGGGGCGCACCTGAAAGCCAGCTGGATATTCTCGGCCAATGACGTGGTCATCAATCTGGGCGTTATCGCTGCTGGCGCTTTGGTCGCGTGGACCGGTTCCCATTATCCAGATCTGATTATCGGCACTATTGCGGGAATCATCGTGCTTAACGGCGCCAGGCGTATTCTGGCGCTGAAAGATTAAGGAGTGCTCGTTGTGGGAGAAAAACTCTCCCGGTATGAAATAGCCCGGTTGCCTGAGCACTCCGTTGGCGGCGCGTTTCCAACCAAAGCTAAAACTAACTGATCGAAGGAGACTACTGTTATGAGTTTACATCTAGGCAATACCGCCCCCGATTTCGAGGCGAATACCACCGAAGGCCGGACCAGCTTCCACGACTGGATTGGCGACGGGTGGGCCGTACTGTTTTCGCATCCGGCTGATTTTACGCCGGTATGCACCACGGAGCTGGGTGAAACCGCCAGACTAAAAGACGAATTTGCTAAGCGCAACTGCAAAGTGATCGCCATTTCGGTGGATCCGGTGGAAGATCATAAAGCGTGGTGCGGCGATATCGAGGAGACCCAAGGTCATGCCGTCAATTTCCCGATTATCGGGGATGAAGACAGAAGGGTCTCGCAGCTTTACGACATGCTGCATTCCGGTGAGGGTGATAGCTCGACCGTGCGATCGGTATTTTTGATCGACCCGAACAAGAAAATACGGATGACGCTGACCTACCCGAAAAGTGCGGGCCGCAATTTCGACGAAATCTTGCGGGTGATCGACTCGATCCAGTTGACCGACGGGTACAAAGTCGCCACACCGGTGAATTGGCGCAACGGCGACGATGTGATCATCCTGCCCACGCTGTCAGATGATGAGGCCAAGCGCCACTTCCCGGACGGATGGAAGGCCGTCAAGCCTTACCTCCGAGTGACCAAGCAGCCGAACCGTTGAGGTTTGAGCGTAACCCGCTGTTAGGGGCGTGGTTGCCCGCGCCCTTTCGGCTGGAGACCCTGTACCGGGACTTTGAGTGATTTCTAAAAACTTACGAAGAGTCGTCTTGTGCCCTCTATTCTTTGCACTGTGACTAAACGGAAAATGGAGGCTCAGTTATGAGCCTCTGGCAGTACCTGTTGCTGGCCACGGCGGCCGGTATGCTGCTTAATCTTACCCCCTGCGTACTGCCAGCGCTGCCGATTAAATTGCGCAGTATCGGTCGAGTGGTTGGCGATCGTCCCGGGCGACGCCTGTTGGCGGGGGCAGCACTGCTGGCTGGAACACTGACATTTTTTGGAGCACTGGCGGTGGCTACCGCCTGGTTGAACTGGACCTGGGGTGCCCTGTTTCACTCGGCTTCATTCCGGATGATGCTCGCTGTCGTGCTCGCCGGTCTGGGTGTTTGGAGCCTGGCTGGGCGCGGGTTTCAGCCTCCACAGTGGGCTTACCGGGTCCGGGGGGCGGGCTACGCCGAGCCGTACTTCGCCGGCTTGTTGGCGGCCGTGCTGTCTACTCCCTGCACCGGGCCTTTTCTGGGCGGCGTATTGGCATTCGCTCTGACCCAGTCGCCGGCTGCTATCGTGGCGCTTTTCCTGGCGGTTGGCACGGGTCTGGCACTTCCCTACCTAGTCCTGCTGGTCCGCCCTGGCCTGATCGCAAGGATACCCCGTGGCGGTGCCTGGTTGCTTCGCATCCAGCAATTCCTGGGGCTGGTATTGCTGGCCGGGGCAGTGTTCTTTGCGGCTACCGTGTTCCCGGATGG
>NZ_DFTP01000033.1:0-7257 GCF_002381585.1 Marinimicrobium sp. UBA4209 | reverse complement strand
TGGGACGGTTGCTGTGGATAATCTGGGTGACGGTGCTTACCTTCTGGCTGATGCGCGCACTATGGGTCGGACCTGACCTCCGCGCGCGCTTGGTTCCGGCGGTAGTATTGGTCGGGACTGTGGTCACGGGACTCGCGGCGTGGCCGCAGCCGGGTCGTGTCGCAACCGATACCTTGGCCTGGGAGCCTCTGACGGATGAGGCACTGAGCGATGCGCGGACGGCACAACGACCGGTGCTGATTGAATTTACAGCTGATTGGTGCATCAATTGCAAAGTGCTCGAACAGACCGTTTATCGTGATCGGCGTGTGGTCCGAGCTGTCCGTGAGGTTAATGCTATCACACTGCGCGCTGACCTAACGCGGCCTGATGAGCGCCTGAAACGTTATTTGCGCGAGTTCGGCGGGGCCGGCCTGCCGTTTGCGGTGGTACTCAATGGTCGCGGGAAGCCGGTAAAACGGCTGCCCGACCTGTTTGTGGCGGACACGCTGGCGTCGACGCTGCGCAGCTCTACGGAGGAATAAGTCGTATGCGCATGAATAAATCCCAAATCTTCGGCTGGCTGGTGCCTGGTCTGGGCGCTTTGGCGGTGGTGAGCGCATTGTTGGCATGGCAGTGGCCGCTCTTAGAGCCCAAAACCCTAGACGCAGCGGCTGGCGGCGAGGCGGCTAAAACCACCGCTGATCTGGTCGATATCCTTGCTGTGCGAGGGGCAGGGGACAGTATTCGTGTGACACTCTTGATCGAAGGCGATTGGCACGTGAATGCCAACCCCGCGTCCTTGGACTTCTTGATCCCCACCGAGCTTTCCGTGAGCGGGGGTGAACCCTTGCCGTTGGAAGTCGACTACCCACTCGGTCGCACTATCGACAGCGGGCTCGGTGATGAACCCTGGACCATTTACGATGATGGTACCATCATTCGCGCTACCCTTCTCAAAGACGTGTCTAATGACCAGTTAACCGCCGAAGTTCGGGTTCAGGCATGCCACGACAGCGGTCGTTGCCTGACTCCAGACACCCTCCAGGCGAGGCTTTCTCTCCGGTGACGGGAATATCGGTTTATGTGATGGCCCTCGTGCAACACCCTCGTTGTTATGCAGGATCTACTATAAGTTTGCCTTGGTTAAGGAGGTCTTCATGAGAATTGGCGCTTTGGCGAAGAAGCTTGGTTTGCCGGTTGAAACAATACGCTTTTGGGAGAAAAAAGGTTTGCTGCCAGAGCCTTCTCGAACGGAAAGCAATTATAGAGATTACGGCGATAGAGATTTGATGAACCTGCAATTTATTCGAAATTGTCGCGGTTTGGATATGAGTCTCGACGACATCCGGCAGCTGATACAGCTACGAAGCCAACGAACAGAGTATTGCAGTAGTGTCAACGATCTTATTGATAATCGTATTGCTCAGGTTACGATAAAAATCAAAACGCTACAAGCGCTTGAAGTTCAGTTGCGATCCTTGCGTCAGGCCTGCGCGGAGGGGCGAAGTGTCGAGCAGTGCGGCATTTTGCAAGGATTGACCGAGCGCAGCCGAAGCTCGATGACAAAGAAATAGAACCTTCACAGACCCTGGGGCGAGCGATGGCTTTCTGGCTCTTGGTGTGGTGGAGTATGTGTAAACGTATGTCAGCCCGGAAGGCAATTTTGACAAAACAAAAAGTGACGATTGTATTGATAACACTGATGGTTCTTCAGGGCTTCGTCGTCGCTGTTGAGGCACATCCGACTTCTCAGTGGGCTGACCGTACTCTGGGGTGGAATCAAGAGCTCCAGCCCGGAGATTGTAAGGTCGATACAAACGAGGCCGTAAATACCGCTTTACTGCAAGACGGTTGCTCCTGTTGTGCCCTTTGCCACGCTTGTTGGCTCGCGATGGCCGTTCATCAATTTTCTGATTTTTATTCTGATGTTAGGGGCGTGCTGCCCTCCTACCTAATTGACTTTTCGTCCGTCCACGGCCCCTCTCTGTTTCGACCACCCAAAGCCTGATAGGTCCCGAGTTTTTAGCACTCTAGAGCTGGTCCCCATTGTTGGGGTACTGAAATAATTTTTTAGGATAATTACCGATGAACTACTTTGGTTTATGGGTTGGGCTCGCCCGCGTGCGTGTGCGCACCGCGCACACGTTACTATTGAGTCTTTTATTGTTATTGAGCGGCCTCTCGTATGGGCAGCACCGGGAGGCGGTGCTTACACTGGACGATGCTATTCACAAAACCATGCAGAACAACCCCCGCTTGCAGATGTACGAAGTTCGGATGCGTGGGCTCAAGGGGGTCAGAGAGTCCGCTGCCCTAACGCCAGCCTATGAGCTGGGTGCGGAGGTTGAGAACTTCGCTGGAGAGGGTGAAATACAAGGCCTGCGTGGCTCAGAACAGACGGTTTCACTGTCGTCGGTCATTGAACTCGGCGGAAAGCGTTCGGCGCGAGTGGCGCTGGTCGATGCTCGCACTGGTCTGTTGGACGCGCGGCGTAGGGCTGAAGCGTTGGATCTGCTCGGCGAGGTGACGCATGGCTTCGTCGCCGCCTTGGCAGCACAGGAACGGTTGAATCTAGAAAAAGATGCTTTGGTGCTAGCTCGCGCGACACTGGAGGCAGTTGAAAAGCGAGCACGCGCGGGTGTTGCACCAAATGCAGAGGTTTTACGGGCCAAAGCCGCTCTCGCAAAAACAAAAATCACCTTATCTCGCATGCAGCGGGTATTTGAAATAGAGAAGACCCATCTTACCAGTCTGTGGGGCGCTATCGAAACTGATTTTGAGGAGCTTCAAGGGGACCTGTTTCAATTCCCTCCCGCGGATGATTTTGCGTCTCTATACGACAGAGCCAAAGGCAACGCCGCTTTGGCTGTGTTTGCGAGTGAGACTCGCCTGAAGGAAGCAAGGATCCGGCTGTCACAAACGCGTGCCAAAAGTGATATCTCCTGGAGCCTAGGGGTACGCCGGATGGAAGGCTCTGGCGATACGGGGCTAGTTGCAGGGGTTAGTATGCCCTTGTTTGCAGATCGTCGAAGCAGTGGGGAAATTCGCGCTGCCCAAGCCGAACGTGATCAAGTGACGTTTCGGCGGAAAGAGGCACTGTTTAATCTGCATGCGCAACTTTTCGAAGCCTATCAAAATCGACAGCAGGGCGTTGAAGTCTCAGCAGTGCTGAAAGAAGAGGTAATACCGACACTCAATCGTGCGCTACGGGAGACGCGTGGAGCATATGAACGGGGGCGGTATAGCTACTTGGATCTGATTGCCGCGCAGGAAGAGTTGTTGGCTGCTAGACGGAGGATGATCGACTCGGCAGCCTCGGTGCTTCAATACGGCGCCCTTATTGAACAAATGACTGCCGAGCCTCTATCTACCAGCAGACTTTCCCGTTGACCACCAGCGCTGAAAAAACTATAGGAACAAGACTATGCGACACAGATATTACGTTATTCTTTCGGTACTAATGGTGATTCTTACTTCGAACGCTGCTTTCACTCAGGACTTTATTGAACCTAGGGGGCGGGATGAAGCGCACGAAAGGAATCGAACAGAGCATGAAGGAGAGGAGGTGGTTCGGATCAGTTCAGAGACGGCACAAAAAGCCGGACTAAGTACAAGCCAAGCTGGACCCGCTACCCTCGACCGCATTCTTCGGGTGTACGGAAAGATCGTTGTGCCACCTGGCCAGGAAACCCACATGAGGGCACGGTTCCCTGGTCAAGTCTATCAGGTTCATGCCCAGATTGGCGATCAGGTTGAAACCGGCGATTTACTCGCTGAAATTGAGTCCAATGACAGCCTGAGGACCTACCAGCTTCGCTCGCCGATCAACGGGGTTGTCGTCGACCGCCAAACAGCGGTTGGCGAACTAACACAGGATCGAGCGCTTTTCTCTATTGCCCGTTTAAACCCACTTTGGGTGGAGCTTCACGTATTCCCGGCACAACGATCGGCCGTTTCGAAAGGGCAAACGGTTCTGCTGTCTTCTGACAGTGTTAAAGGAACGGTGACGCTTAGCCATGTTCTTCCTGGAAGTGAACGGCGGCCCTACCTTATTGCTCGAGGTACACTTGACAACCGAGACGGACAATGGACACCCGGGCTGCTTGTTATGGGGGAAATTGTCGTAGAGTCATTTCAAGCCTCTGTCGCGGTGGACAATCGCGCCCTGCAAACAGTTGAGGGTAAAACGGTGGTTTTTACCAATAAGGATGATGTATTCAAAGCGCAATTGGTAGAACTTGGCCGCAGTGATGACCGTTACACCGAAATCCTTTCTGGGCTCGAAGCGGGTGAACGTTATGTCGTGGGCAACAGTTTTTTGGTTAAAGCTGACCTTTTGAAGTCAAGCGTCGAAGACCACGATTAGGAGTCAGACGATGATCGAATCGATTCTTCGCTTCTCAGTCGAGCGGCGCTACCTCACTTTGTCCTTTATTTTTGTACTGATCGGCTTAGGTGTGTGGAGCTATCAGCGCTTACCGATTGATGCAGTGCCTGACATCACCAACGTTCAGGTACAGATCAATACCCAGGCTCCGGGTTATTCGCCTCTGGAAGCCGAACAGCGCATTACCTATCCGGTAGAGACGGCGCTTGCAGGGTTGCCAAATCTATCATATACGCGTTCTTTGTCCCGTTATGGGTTGTCGCAAGTGACAGTGGTGTTCGAAGATGGCACCGATATCTACTTTGCTCGAAACTTGATCGACGAGCGTCTAGGCGCGATTAAGAACGATCTTCCGCCAGGCCTTGAGCCCGAGATGGGTCCCATAGCAACCGGTCTCGGTGAAATTTTTACCTATACGGTTGAGGCCTTGCCTGGAGCGGTAAAGGCTGACGGAACACCGTACGATGCAACGGCATTGCGCGAAGTTCAGGACTGGATTATAGAGCCGCAGTTGGCTCTTGTACCCGGTATAGTCGAGATTAACACGATCGGCGGCTTTGCCAAGCAATATCACGTCACCCCCGACCCACGAAAGCTTCTGGTTTTTGACGTGACCTTGGACGATGTGAGCCAGGCCCTACGGAACAACAACAACAATCGCGGCGCTGGCTATATTGAGCACAATGGCGAGCAGCTGTTGGTGCGATCGCCTGGTCAGTTGCAAACGATAACCGACATCGAACAGGTGGTGGTGAAAATTGTCGATGGGTCGCCAGTGCGTGTTGCAGACATCGCGGAGGTCGCGATTGGAAAGGAGTTGCGCAGTGGCGCGGCTACGCGAAACGGAGTTGAAACCGTTGTTGGTACAGCGATGATGTTAATGGGAGCGAACTCCCGCGCTGTGGCTCGCGATTTGGCGATAAAGCTTGAAGAGATCGAGTCTTCTCTTCCCGAAGGCGTACGGGTGGACACCGTTTATGATCGCACCACTTTAGTGGACAAGGCCATCGCGACCGTAAAGAAGAACCTCTTGGAGGGCGCGTTGCTTGTCATAGCAGTGCTCTTTGTGCTGCTTGGAAACATTCGTGCAGCGCTGATTACTGCCGCAGTGATTCCTTTATCGATGCTCGCCACCGTTTTCGGTATGGTCAAGACAGGAGTGTCTGCCAACTTGATGAGCCTCGGCGCACTGGATTTTGGCCTGATTGTCGACGGGGCGGTCATCATCGTGGAGAACGCGACACGCCGCCTGGCAGAAGCTCAGGCGTCTGATAACAGCAAGCTCGAACGAAAAGAACGGCTTTGGTTGGTTTTTGAAGCGACTAACGAAGTCATTCGACCGAGTCTATTCGGGGTGTTGATTATTACGGTCGTCTACATTCCGTTGTTCACGTTGACTGGCGTCGAAGGGAAAATGTTTCAGCCGATGGCTGCTACCGTTGTAATGGCGCTTCTGGCAGCATTGGTGCTCTCATTGACTGTGGTTCCCGCGTCGGTCGCTGTATTTATGACCGGGCGCGTCAGCGAGAAAGAAAATCGTGCCATCGTCGCCGCAAAGTCACTTTATCGACCATTGTTGAGTTGGGTTCTCAGGTTACGATGGGGGATCATTTCCGGTGCCACTATTCTGGTTTTCGCATCAAGCTGGCTGGCCACAACACTTGGATCAGAGTTTGTGCCCCAGCTGGATGAAGGGGATATTACGGTGCAGGCGCTACGGGTGACCGGCACGGGGCTGGAACAATCGGTGGCGATGCAGGAGATGTTGGAAAGGCGCATTAGATCGTTCCCGCAGGTTGACAAGGTGTTAGCCAAGGTAGGCACAGCCGAGGTGGCGACGGACCCGATGCCTCCAAATGTGGTGGATAACTTCGTGATACTTAAACCGCGCAGTGAATGGCCGAATCCAAAGCTTCCCAAGGATGAACTGCTTCAAGAGTTGGAGGAGGCATTGGAGGAAGTTCCGGGCAATAACTACGAGATCACGCAACCGATTGAGATGCGCTTTAATGAGTTAATTTCGGGGGTTCGAGCGGATTTAGGAATCAAGGTCTTTGGTGATGACCTCGAACAGCTTCTAGCCTCAGCTGAGGCGATTCTCGCGGTTTTGAATGACATAGAGGGCTCAGCCGATGCACGGGTTGAGCAGGTTGACGGCCTACCAATGCTGTCAGTGCACCCCGATCGTATGGCGATCTCCCGGTACGGGCTCACCGTTGACGATGTACAGGATTTTGTTGCGACTGCTATCGGAGGTGAGTCTGTGGGATTGATCTATGAGGGGGATCGCCGGTTTGAGCTGGTGGTTCGTCTTCCAGAAAACGTGCGACGCGATGTCAAGCACTTGCACGAGTTGCCTGTGCCTTTGCCAGAGGGCGGGTATGCACCGTTGTCGGAACTCGCTACGCTCGTAATTGCGCCCGCGCCCAGCCAAATCAGCCGGGAAAACGGCAAAAGGCGAGTCGTGGTTATGGCAAATGTTCGGGGGCGGGATTTGGGGTCATTCGTAGCGGAAACCAAGCAGCGTGTCACGGCCGAAGTGAAGCTGAAGGCAGGGTACTGGCTAGATTATGGAGGTACTTTTGAGCAGTTGGCTTCGGCGAGTCAGCGGTTGTCACTTGTGGTCCCCGTGACGTTCGCTATTATTATTGTGATTTTGGTAGTGGCACTGGGCTCGCTTAAAGACGCACTCATTATCTTTACAGGCGTACCACTAGCGTTGACTGGTGGTGTATTGGCACTGTGGTTTCGCGATATGCCATTGTCAATATCGGCTGGCGTTGGCTTTATCGCGTTATCCGGTGTCGCGGTGCTGAACGGTTTGGTAATGCTCGCATTTATCCGCGATCGTTGGCACGTGTCAGGTGTATTAGTTCAGACCAAATCTG